>PHGD01000112.1 GCA_011090425.1 Nitrospira sp. LK70
TTGGACTGCCAGCACCGCCCGTTGAGGGTCAACCACCCTGAGGAAGATGACGGCGTTCACTTTCACGGAAATATTGTCCAGCGTAATGACATCTTGGGAGGGGACTTCCATGGTCACGATTTGGAGATTGACGCGCACCATCTGTTGAAGGACCGGGACTACCAACCGAATGCCGGGTCCCTTCACCGTCTGAAACTTGCCCAGCACAAACACCACGAGCCGCTCGTATTCCATGACGCGCTTAAAACTGGCATAGAGCACGAGGACCAACAAGACTAACGGCATGAGCAACGACATAATGGCTCCTTGTCTTCGGTCGGTTCATCTGTGAGCGGGGGCCACCTTCACGGTCAGTCCCTCGACCGACATCACCTCCGCAGCCTCCCCTTGCCTGATCGGAGTTTGGCTGACTGCTTCCCAGATCTCCCCCTGGACCGTAATCTGACCGTGTGGGTTGAGATCCGTCCTGGCGATTCCGATCGAACCAATCATCCCTTCAGCCCCAGTGATTGATCTGCCCCGAGTGCTCTTCACGACCGTCCATGCAATGATTCCGATCAGGCCTCCGATCGTCACGACGGTCGGCAATAAAAAGGATAGGGAGATTTGCAGAAACGGCGCGTCGCTCTTGATCAGGAACAGCCCGCCCAACGTCATCGCAGTCAATCCACCGAGAGCGAGCAATCCATAGCTGGTGACCGAAATCTCGAGCAGGAGAAAAACGGCACCGAGGATCACAAGAAATGCGCCCGCATAGTTCACAGGGAGCGATTGAAGCGAATAGAACGCCAAGATCAAGCTGATGGCGCCGATGATCCCAGGCAGGATGGTGCCTGGGCTGTAAAGTTCCGCCATAATTCCGATGGTTCCGATGGACATCAGCAGGTAGGCGATATTGGGGTCGCTTAAGATTTTGAGCAATTCCAGCCGAGTTCCCATCGGGAATTCATGGAGCGTTGCGGTCTCATTTGAGAATGTGATGGATCCATGTGGAAGGACGATCTTTCTCCCATGCAGTTGTTTCAACAGTGTCGGGATGTCTTCGGCGATCATATCGATAACTTTGAGCTTCAGGGCTTCTCGCTCTGTCGCGGAAACGCTCTTTCGAACCGCATCCTCGGCCCATGATACATTCCGTCCGTGCCGTTCCGCGATGCTCTTGATGTATGCAACCGCATCGTTTTCCACCTTCTCCTTCATCGTGTTGTCCATCTCACCGCCCATGGCGACCGGATGCGCTGCACCGATATTGGTACCAGGCGCCATGGCGGCAACATGGGCCGCCATGGTGATGAAAACTCCCGCTGAGGCAGCTCGACCTCCTGAGGGAGAGACGAAAACAATCACCGGAATGGTCGATCCCGTAATATCTTTGATCATCAGGCGCATCGAGGTGTCCAATCCTCCGGGCGTATCGAGTTTTAAGATGAGAGCCTGTGCGCTCGATGTCTGGGCATAGGCAAGGGCATCGTGAAGATATTCAGCTGCAACAGGGTTGATGACCCCCTCGTAGTTTGCCACGACGATGTCCTCGCCGAAAACGAGATCGGTTGGAAGAATCAAACAGAGTGCCGACCCCAGCCCTACCACCGCCGCTGTGAGACCACGGCCAAGCGTCGTTCTCGTTCTTTTATCATCTGTAAGCATCGTAAGCTATTGAATGATGAGAGGATCTTACGGCCCACTTCTTGGCCTGTCAAGGAACGACGATTGGTTGCAAAGGGCGAAACGAACCTCCTAGAATGCGCGGCATGTCTTGTTTTTCCAATGGCGAACGCATCCATCTTGTCGATCAAAAACGACGACAGTATGCTCTCACATTGAAAGCGGGTGAGACGTACCAGTTCAGTGGGCAAAAAATCGCCCACGATACGCTGATCGGTCGTCCCGACGGATCCATCGTCACACTGTCCGGTGGCAAGAAGATGGTGGCGCTCCGACCGACCTTCGGTGACTATGTGCTCAAGATGCCCCGAGGGGCTCAGGTTCTGTATCCCAAGGATCTCGCGATCATACCCATGTGGGCGGATATCTACCCTGGGGCTCGAGTCTTCGAGGCCGGAACCGGCTCAGGAGCCTTGACCATGGCCCTGTTGCGCGCAGTGGGGCCGGGCGGCTTGGTGGTGACGTATGAGGTCCGGGAAGATTTTGCACAAACGGCAAAGAAGAACATTGCCCGTTCTCTGAATCCGACTAATCTGATCTCTTTCAGGAAAAATGCCTATGAAGGCATCGACATATTGGACGACCAGGTGCCGTTCGATCGTGTCGTGCTTGACTTGCCTGAACCATGGCAGGTCGTACCACATGCCGTGAAAACCCTTCGGTCCGGTGGGATCTATCTGAGCTTTGTTCCCACCGTACCTCAAGTCATGCAAACGGTGGAGGCGCTCGAACGCACAGCCGTGTTTGGAATGATCGAAACGTTTGAGACGTTGCTGAGAACCTGGTCCGTGCATGGCAGGAGCGTGCGGCCTGATCATCGCATGGTGGCTCATTCCGGGTTCATCACCGTGGCCCGCAAGGTCGAACCGGGACTCCTTGGACCAATGCTTGACAGAGAAGCTCCTGTCGATAGAGCCCAAGAAAGCACAGTGGATGAAGCAGAAGAGGAACTGAACTCATGAATAGGGTAGAAGGCAAGGTAGCAGTGGTGACGGGAGGCAATGCCGGGATCGGTGAAGCGATCGCGAAACGTTTTGTCGAGGAGGGAGCATCGGTCGTCATCACGGGACGTCGGCAACAGGAATTGGATCGTGTGGCCAGCGTGATCCGACTCAACAAAGGGAAGGTACTCGGGGTCGTCGGTTCAGTGACGGATGAAACCCATGTGCAGGATGTCGTCCGTCGAGCGCTCGATAGTTTTGGGCGGATCGACATTCTGGTCAACAATGCGGGAATGGGTGAATTTGGAAAGCGTCTCCACGAAACCGATGATGCGATCTGGACGCAAATGTTCGACATCAACGTGACCGGGGTATTCCGCATCACACGAGCCGTCATCCCCCACATGCTGAGGCAAGGACGAGGCTCGATCATCAATATCTCGTCGATTGCCAGTTTAGTAGGTCTCTCCGGCTCAGCTGCTTATACGGCATCTAAAGGTGCGCTTGACGCCTTGACGCGTGTCCTGGCGGTCGAATATGCCACGGAAGGAATTCGTTGCAATGTGGTGAATCCAGGCCTGATTGATACGCCTATGGCGGCTCCCCTGATGGCCAATCCAGACATGCTTCAGCCCATTCTTGCGCAATATGCGATTCATCGTCCTGGGACACCGGAAGAAGTGGCGAATATGGTGCTATATCTGGCCTCCGATGAAGCCACCTGGGTTACCGGCGCGACCTTCACTATTGATGGGGGTATGACCGTTTATAAAGGGTAGGAGCAGCTGCCGACGAGTAGTGAAAGCGCCCCCTCTAGGTGAAGAATGGACATTGATGCTCGGACACAGTTTTGCGGGGTGATCGGCAATCCAGTCGGTCATTCACTCTCGCCCGCCATCCACAATGCTGCGTTCCGCAAATTAGGGCTCAACTTTGTCTATCTTGCCTGGCAAGTCGAAACAATTGGTGATGCCATCAAAGGGCTTCGCGCACTGGGAAACTTTCGCGGGGCGAGCGTGACGATTCCTCACAAGGTGGCCGCCATACCCTTTCTTGATCATGTGGAGATGACGGCTCAACGGATCGGTGCGATCAACACCATCGTTGCTGAAAAGGGCAAGCTCACCGGATACAACACAGACGCGACCGGTGCTCTGAGGGCGTTGAGGGAGGGCGGGGCTGAGCTCAAGGGCCGACGCATCGTCGTCCTCGGTTCCGGAGGTGCCGCTCGCTCGATCGCCTTCGCACTGGCGGTTGAATCCGGTGCGGAAAAGTTGACGTTGCTGGGAGTTGACGATCCTGAACGGACCAGTTTAGCTCAGGATATTCGTACCCAGGCGGCATTGACGGTTGAAGACTTTCATCTTGATGAAACCACACTTCGGTTGGTTCTCCCCGACGCACAGGTGCTGATTCATTGCACGCCGGTCGGCATGTCTCTGAACGCCGATACCACCTGTATTCCTCCTTCGCTCCTTCACACCGACCTCTCGGTCATGGATATCGTCTACAACCCACTCGAAACCAGATTGCTCAAAGATGCGAAGCGTGCAGGCTGCCGGACGATTCCCGGGTTGGAGATGTTTCTCAATCAAGCCGTCACGCAATTTGAGTTCTGGACGAATCAGCCTGCCCCGGTTGATGTGATGCGTGCGGTAATGGAGTCTCATTTCCGATGAATGTGGTGCTGATCGGCTATCGTGGGACCGGCAAGAGCACCGTCGGTAACATAGTAGCGGCTCGACTGGGACGCATGCTGCTGTCGACTGACGCGGAGATTGTGAAGTTAGCCGGTCAAACCATTCTGCAAATCGTTGAAAAGAATGGCTGGGAGTACTTTCGCGATCTCGAAGCCAAGGTCTGCCAAGAACTGGCCGGTCGGACCGGGTTAGTCGTCGATACGGGCGGGGGGGCAATTCTACGACCACGAAATGTCGAGGTGTTAAAAGAAACAGGAAGACTGTTCTGGCTGACTGCCTCCCTGAGCACGATTACCGAGCGTATCGGTGAGGATTCACAACGTCCTTCCCTTACGGGAGCCAAGTCTTTCTTGGATGAGATTCAAGATGTCCTTCGTGAACGTACACCGAAGTATCTAGCGGCTGCCGATTATGTCATTGAGACCGATGGAAAGACTGTCACGCAAGTTGCCGATGAGATTCAGGCACGATTGTAGCTGGCCGCTGCCTCTCTCAATCTTGACAAGCTTCGCATGACCATGGTTCATGTATCCCGCTGCGCCCGCAGGTCACTTTTTATACCTGTGTCAATGCCGTTTCTGATTTACGGATGGACTGGTTACGCCGTACATGGTGGCGTTAATTGATGCAATTACGGGACTGTGCTAGGCTGTCGCCATGCGATTGACCCGAGAGAATATGGGTTGGTCACGCGTGGCAGTGCTTACCTGGACGGCCTTATGGATGCTCGCCGCGCCATTGGTGCATATCCATCCCGAGGCCGACCATCGCCATGGAGAAGCCGGTCATGTCCATGGTGGCACGGTCCATACGGTGTTTTCACCGGACCTGAGCTGCGAGTTCGCGAACTACGATCATGCCTCTGTGGCAGCCAAGGAATCCAGCTGCCCCCTTCATCTGGTTACGCACCCGTCCCATGGAGCGGAGCACCTTGAAATTGATTTGATTTTCGCCTCTTCCGCCGAACCGCAAGTCGGCAAAGGCACCGCCTTGGATCTGGCCGCACGGTCTTTCTATGCGAATGAATCTGCTGGCCCTCGCGGCGCATGGCGGCCGTACCCTAGCCCTTCATTGACAGACCGTTTCCTCGCGACCAGTGTTACGTCCCGGGCACCCCCCTCCGTTTGATCGTCTCACATCTACTGGCGTTTCGATTCATGTGAGTGGCGCCTGGTGCTCGTCTCCTTATGGAGTCGAGTCGTTTTGGCGCCGATAGAGGAGGACACATGAGACCTGCAATCGACTGCGGGATCATCGCCGCGTTCGCATGCGCGACGATATCCTACTCTTATCTAACGGGCCATGCCGCAGAACTGAGTTCAAGCGGATATACACTGGGTCAAGTCCTACAACTCGCGGTTCAACACAACCCCAAGATGAAGGGCGCGGAGGCAGTCCTGGAACAGAGCCAGAACCAACGCGTCATGGCCGGTGCCTTTCTCAATCCCACCATTATGGGTTCCGCCGGCCCAGGGTGGATCCGTGACCCCAGCACAGGGGTCTCCATCATCGAACGAACAGTTACGGTACAGCAGCCGCTGGAGTGGCTGGACAAACGCGCAGCCAGGCAACGCGCCGCTGACGCAGGCATAGGGGGTGCGCTTGCCGGCCTCGATCAAACAAAAGTGTCTATCATGGCCGACACAAAAGGGGCGTTCTTCCAATTGCTTTTTGCGCAACAAGACGCATGGCTTGCGAGGGAGAATCTGAAGACGGTGGAAGACCTTGTGAAATTGGTAAGCGCGCGAGTCAGTACCAAGGAGGCGCCGAAATTCGAGCTGATCAAGGCGACCGTCGAACTCCAGAAATCTCAAAAAGACTTGGCGAGGGCCGACAATGCGCTTCTCGTGGCCCGCGCCAAACTCAATATGGTGACAGGCAAGGCCCTGGGAGAATCATTTGCCGTCCAAGGAGAGTTCGAAACGGCGAGAGCCGATTTGGAACTCCACACACTGATGAACCAGGCAGCCGACCGGCAGCCCGCGCTTCGCCGACAGCAGAAAGTGGTCGAGCAAGCTGAATACACGATCGAGCACGAACGCGCATCGCGCATTCCGAATATCTCCGTGATCGGCCAGTATCACCGGGAAGCCGGCGATGAATCTATGACGGCGGGGCTCAGCGTGGCACTGCCCATTTGGTACCGTCGACAGGGAGAAATCGGAGCGGCGATGGGGGCCCATCGAGAAGCCCAAGCGGAGCGAGATCGAATGCAACAGGAACTGGAACAGACCATCACCCAGCATTTTCAGGACATGCAGACTGCCCAAGCGCAGATGAAGGTTTTTGAACAAGGGCTCCTGCATCAGGCCAAAGAAGCCCTCGACATCGCACAGTTCAGTTTTCGCCATGGAGCGACCAGTCTGCTTGAAGTCATAGACGCGCAGCGCGTCTATCGCCAGACCATGCTCGAATATGTTCAAGCGCAAGCCGATCATTCCATCGCGCTGGCCAGACTGGAGCGGGCGGTGGGAGGGTTGCCATGAGTATTCACCGTGTTATGCGCCTCTCGTTGGCTTCTCTCCGGATCGTTCCGTTCCTTGTGATCGCCACGATCCATCTCTCGTGCCAGTCAAAGCAAGAGGATCCTCCGAAGCCGCCACCTCCGGCAGCCACGACGTCCCTTGGTGAACCCGGTATTCTCGAATTGCCGGAAGGAAGTCCGATCCTTGACCATCTCCAAACCGAGCGAGTCGCTCTCCGCCCGATCCGGGTCACCCTCAAAGCCCAGGCAGGGAAGATTTTGACCAATGAGAATCGACTCGCGCACCTCAGCGCGAGAGTTCCAGGCCGTATCGTGGCCGTGTATGCCGACTTCGGAGCCCGAGTGAGAGAAGGCGACCGGCTTCTGTTGCTCGATAGTCCTGCCTTTGGAGAGGCCCAACTGGAGTATCGCAAAGCGCGGAACCTCTTGAGTGTGGCGGAAAAAGCTTTCGAACGGGCTCAAGCACTGCTGGATCGGGGCGCAATCGGCGCGGGTGAACAGCAACGGCGCGAGGCCGACTATGAGAACGCGCGAGCCGATCTGCATGAGGCAGAGGAAAAGCTGCATTTGCTCGGCATGACGGAACGGGAGATCCGGCGCCTGGCAGCCAAGACATTGCCTCATGCCGAAGTCGCGAAAGTTTTCCTCCGGGCCCCCTTTCGCGGTGAAGTGATCGATCGGAAGGCCACGATCGGTGAGGTCGTCGACCCCAATAAGGTACTATTTACGATGGCGGATCTCTCGATCGTGTGGGTGCGCGCTGATTTTCCGGAGCAGCAGGCCGGTCGATTGAAGGCGGGGCTCACCGTTGAAGTCCGGGTGTCGGCCTATCCAAACACGGCGTTTCGAGGGGTCATTACCTATGTCGGTGCCGTGATCGATCCGGCCACCAGGACGATCATGGCACGCGCCGAGGTGTCCAACCTTGATGGTCGATTGCGACCGGAGATGTTTGCTGAAGTCCTCTTGGTGACGGACGAGCAACCCCTCTTGACTGTTCCACGTATGGCGGTGCAGCAGATGGGCAACCGACAAGTTGCCTTTGTCGTACAGGGACCGCGTCGGTTCGAACCCCACGAGGTAACCTTCGCCCAGACCGCGACCGAGTATGTCCAGGTCATCACAGGGCTGGCCGCCGGAGACGAAGTGGTAACACAAGGCAGTTACGCCTTGAAGTCCGAACTCCTCCGGGAGCAGATGCCGACAGGAGGCCCGCTATGATCGAACGGCTTATTCGTACGGCCTTAGAGCAACGCCTCCTTGTGCTGCTGGTCGTTCTCGGACTTATTGGGGGCGGCGTAGCATCATTCCGCTATCTGCCGATCGACGCGTTTCCCGACGTCACTTCCGTCCAAGTTCAAGTCATCACTCGAGCGCCCGCTTTAGCTCCTTCCGAAATCGAACGGCTTGTGACTTTTCCCTTGGAGATCGAGTTGACGAATTTGCCGGGCAAGACCGAACTCCGGTCGGTGTCGCGATTCGGGATCTCGGTGATTACGGTCGTGTTTGAAGACAGGATGGACATTTATTTCGCGAGACAACTCGTCTTGGAACGGATACTTCGGGCACGATCCGCTCTTCCACAAAGCGCTGAACCTGTGTTGGGGCCGGTCAGTACAGGACTGAGTGAAGTCTTCATGTACCTTGTCGAGGGTTCGACACAGAGTCTCATGGAGTTGCGGACTCTGCAAGACTGGGTCATCCGTCCGATGTTGCGGGCAGTCCCTGGCTTGGCGGATGTCGATACATTGGGCGGCTTCTCGAAGCAGTATGAAGTGCTCGTCGATCCTACTCGATTGACAAGCTTTGAACTCACATTGCGCCAGGTGCAGGCTGCCGTAGCAGGGAACAACCAAAATGCCGGGGGCAGTTACATCGAGCAGGGCGGGGATAAGTTAGTCGTTTACGGTGTCGGCCTGGCCCGCTCTGCGGAGGATTTGGAACAGATCGTGGTGACGGCGCACAAGGGCACACCGATTTATCTTCGGGATGTCGCCCGAGTCAGACAAGGAACGGCGATCCGACTGGGTGGAGTCACGCGTGACGGGAAGGGTGAGGTACTCGAAGGCATTGCCGTCATGCTCCGAGGTGGCAATAGCCGGGAAATTGTCTTGGGAGTGAAAGACGCAGTCGAGTTGGTCAACCGGGTCTTGCCGGCCGGTGTCACGCTATCGCCGTTCTATGACCGCATTGAACTGATCGCTCGAGCGCTTACAACGGTCGAGCGTGCCCTGTTGGAGGGCGCCACGGTCGTGATCCTCGTCTTGTATCTGTTCTTGAGAAATCTTCGTGGCGCGCTTGTTGTTGCTCTGACCTTGCCTCTGGCCACGTTGGCTACGTTCGTCATCATGCAGCAGGTCGGCTTGTCGGCGAATCTGATGTCCTTGGGCGGTTTGGCCATCTCGCTGGGAATGATCGTCGATGCGGCCATCGTGCAGGTGGAAAATGTGGAGCGCCATCTGGGCGAGCAGACCATGGGTCGAGCCCTTTCGGTTACCAACCGGTTGCCGGTCGTCTTACGCGCCGTTCTGGAAGTGCGACGGCCGAGCCTGTTCGGAGAATTGATCATTGCGCTGACCTTTGTTCCGCTTCTGACCCTCCAAGGAATGGAAGGCAAAATGTTCGTGCCGCTGGCCCTGACGGTAGTAATAGCGCTCCTAAGTTCGTTGCTGCTCTCGATGACAGTCGTTCCGGTCCTGGCGGCGGTGCTTATGAAACCTCGTACCGCCCAGGAGGACGGGCATCTGTTGGAGAGGGGACGGCGGCTGTATCGACAGATGTTGGAGAGAGCCATCGGCAGAACTCGCCTGGTCGTCTTCGTGGCGGCCGGCGTGCTGGTCGGCGGGGCAGCTCTGGTCCCGTTCATCGGTCGGGAATTTGTGCCGATCATGGACGAAGGATCGATCGTGGTGAACCTGGTGCGCCTTCCGAGCATCGGCCTCAGCGAATCGCTGAAAATTGCGGGGGAAGTCGAACGGTTGCTGCTGGAAATACCGGACGTGCGCTCCGTGATTTCGCGCACGGGAGCCAATGAATTGGGGACGGATCCAATGGGGATGGAACTCAGCGATATGTATATCTTGCTCAAGCCAGAGTCCGCGTGGCAGGCGCAATCCAAAATCGAGATCGAGGAACAGGTCCGCCGGCGGCTGGAGCAAGTGCCCGGTATTTTGTTCGGGCTGTCTCAGCCGATCGCCATGCGCGTCGATGAACTGGTTTCGGGAGTCCGATCTCAGGTCGCCGTCAAACTATTCGGCGATGACCTTGAGACATTGCGGATGAAGGCGGATGAGATCGCCAGGGCTCTGCGGCAGGTGCGCGGCCTTTCCGATCTACGAGTCGAGCAGGTGTCTGGCCTGTATTATCTGAAGATCGACATCGACCGTGCCAGGATTGCGCGTCACGGGATCAATGTTGCAGAGATCACGGAAGTGATTGAAGCCGTCGGTGGCGGCATTGCCGCCGGAGAGGTGTTCGAAGGACAGTGGCGTTTTCCGATCATGGTGCGGTTTCCCGACGATCGGCGCACCGATGTGGAGACGATTGCGGCCTTGTGGGTAACGGCTCCGGACGGATCCCGCATTCCGCTTCGGGAATTGGCCGAGATTCGAATTGTGGAAGGACCGGCGCAAATCAGTCGTGAACATGCGAGCCGCCGGATCGTGATCGAAGCGAATGTGGTGGGACGCGATCTGGTCGGCGCGGTAGAAGAGGCTCAAAGGGGAGTCGCGCGTCTGGTGCAGCTCCCCCCGGGCTATTACTTGACTTGGGGCGGTCAATTCGAAAATCAACAGCAGGCCATGGCACGTCTGGCCGTGGTCGTACCTCTGGTCATCGGCCTGATCTTCTTGTTGCTTTATTTCACGTTTGGAACTCTGCGGCATGCGGCGCTGATTCTGCTCGCGATTCCATTCGCCATGGTCGGTGGTTTTGTGGCGCTGCTGATCGGTGGCCTGTACCTCTCCGTTCCGGCCTCCGTAGGGTTTATCGCATTGTTCGGCGTGGCGGTGCTCAACGGGGTGGTGAAGATTGCCTACATCACCCAGCTGCGAGAGCAGGGGATGTTGTTGGACGAGGCGGTGTTGACCGGCATGGTCTTACGGTTGCGCCCTGTGCTGATGACTGCGACTGTGGCGGCACTTGGACTAACACCGTTACTCTTCGCAAGCGGCCCTGGTTCCGAAGTGCAAAGACCATTGGCAACGGTCGTCATAGGTGGATTGATTTCGTCCACGGCGTTGACGCTGGTGGTTTTGCCGGTGTTGTATCGATGGATGGAACAAAGGGTCGTCCAACCTCATACGATGGAGGCTTCCACACTTGCTCAAAGATCTGCGACGGAAACGACACTCCATCCTCTGCGCTGAAGCTACCATTCATCGCTAGCCGGCATTCTTCCTGAAGGGCCCGGATCCCACTGTAGCCATTGCATCTCAAAAACCAGATCAAGAAACACTTTGATAACCTTGGTTGCAGCAGCGCGATGCGCTCATCGTCGCCCGTCGTCGAGTCGGGCATCCTCGGCAATCACGTCGCTGGCTTTCTCGCTGATCATGTAGATCGCCGACACGATAAAGAACCCTGGGATACGAGGAAAGACGGAGGCGTCCACCACTCGTAGGTTTTTCGTCCCATGGACGCGAAATCGGCTGTCCACCACCGCCATGGGATCGGTCGCCGGCCCCATCTTATTGCTGCAGGAGGCATGATGGCCCCACGCTTCGTTCCGCACGAAGGTGCGCAAGTCGTCCCGGGTCTCGATCGCCGGTCCCGGGATCACTTCCCGCTTAATCACGCCCTGAGCTTTGCGTGAGATCCGGCGCACAAACTCGATGCCCTCGACGACAGACTCCAGATCTTCTTGCGCCGTATCGTTCGATTCATCGAAATAATGGAAGTTGATCTCAGGGACGTCACGTGGATCGGTGGATCGCAGCGTGACTCGTCCGGCGGTGTTCTGCGTATGGGCTTTGAGAATGGCCCAGGTAAAGTAGTCTTTGCGCTGACGCAAGATCTCCGAATACGTGGGGAAATAACCCTTGAAGTAACTCGGCACGCCGAAGATGTAGAGATCAGGCAACGGTCGCTCCGGACGGGAGCGTTTGATGAGGCTGATGACTAGGCCGTTGGTCGTATAGACGCCCGTGCCGTTCTGCCAATCCGCGAAGCAGGGGTCCGGCTGCCGGTCGGGCGCCGGCGGCTCGAACGTGCAGTCCCGCAGGACTTGAAAATCACGGTCCATCTCTGTGATGACGCCGATCTCATACCGATCCTGCAAATGTTCTCCAACCCCCGGCAGCTCGACCTGGGTCTCTATTCCGAAGCGTGTCAGCTCCTCCCTTGGCCCGATCCCGGATAATTTGAGTAGCTGTGGACTGTTGAAGGCGCCGGCGGAGAGAATGACCTCACGCCGGGCTTGGATTGTTCTCGGGACAGGGTTAGGAGCGACCTTTGCCCGTGGGTCCGCTCGATACAGCGACGGCCCTTGTAAATATTCCACCTCGGTCGCCCGCTTGTCGTCATTCAGCAGAATCCGAGTGGCGAGGGCGTGGGTCACGATGGTCAGATTCGCGGGACAGGCCTTCGCCACCGCCTGGAGGTATTCCCTTGTGCCAGTCCGTCGTCCGTCCTTCGTCGCCAGTGGCGTGCCGAAGACCCCTTCCGGGCTATCGACGACGATGCGCCAGTCATTGGGATCGAAGTGACTTTTCAGTAGGCTCAGCGGCCGGCCGACGTCTTCACGGAGGGCGCCTTCCACCATCGAGGCGATCATATCGAGCACCTGCTTATCCTTGATCACCAGGGTTGGGTCTGCCATGCTCGTCGTGAGCCAACCTGCGAAGCCATGCCGGCTTCGGTTTTCCACTTTTTCGACCAGCCCATGGACGTAACGGGACTGTTCGAGTCGTTCGAAATAGCGGCGCATCGGCCCACTGGCCCATGACGCATCGCCGGTCACCTGCGCAATGCCGTCCCAATCGCTATTGTGCGGGTACACCGTGATCATCGCATTGTGCGCGGTACAGCCGCCTAGCGTCCCGGCTCTCGGATACAGAACCCCGTCATGCTCCGCTACGTACTTGCTGTCGCGCCGGCGTCGATCGGGATCTCCATAGTGTTTGACAAAGTAATCCCAGCGAAACGTCTCATCCTCGGTGGCAAATCCATGAAACATCGGCACCGAGTAGTTCGGATTCGTCTCATCGCCGCCGGCTTCGAGTAGGGCCACTCGGAACCCGGCTGTCGCGAGGTTGGCGGCGACCGGCCCACCACCGGCACCGGATCCAATCACGATGTAATCAAACGTCGCGCCATCGGCCGGCCCTGCCGGGGTGGCACAGTGGATGGCCCCACGCTCCCATTGTTTAAAGGCACGGAAGCAGCCGTCGAGCGGCAAGGTCAATCCGGCCATCGCGGCCAACCTCAGAAAATCACGCCGGGTCTTGGGATCGATCATCGGGCGGCCTCTTCTTGTTTCATCCCGCCGTGCCTCCCATGATAAATGAACGGATCGGAAACTGGCGCGTCATAGAACAACAGATGAGCACAGCGTTAGAACGTCTTGAGAAACTCGATCAACGCATATTTGTCGTCGTCCGACAAACCCGGTTCCTCTTTGAAATGGCTCGTACCGAAATAATGGCCACGGTTCACGACGAAATCAGGGCACTTGTTGAACTCCAAGAGGGGCTCAACGAGATTGTCCCACACCTGGCGGGCTTGCTCGTCCGTGGCGCCCCTCGGCATCGCCT
>PHGD01000113.1 GCA_011090425.1 Nitrospira sp. LK70
ACCCACAGGGGTCACATCGTGATCAAAGGTGGGACCCAACCGGATGACGTAGCACGGATCGATACGTCGGGGCTGGAAGGGGGTGCCGTGGTCATTCGGGGAGGGAAGCTATCGTTGGCACGGGTCGAGGTTACCACTGAGGCGACAGAGGCCGATCAAACGGGAGGAGCCATCGTCATCGAGGCGACAAAGTCCGCAACACTTGATCGCACGGCCTTGCGTACCGGTGAGCAGCTTTTCCCCAATATTCCCATCAATCTCGGGGGAGGATCTGTCTTGTTGACCGCTCCTTCGGTGAGGGCCTCAAACCTCACCATTGACACAACAGGATTCGATGGAGGTCTTGCCGGGGATGTGACCATCAACGTCCGAAACCTCACCGCCACAAATTCACGAATACATAGTGAGAGTAATCTTCTGGGGGATGTCTCTCGCCCCGGGGGTGGCAACATTTCCATCCGTGCGAGCGGAGATGTCACACTTCACGGCGATCTGATCCGCACCGATAGCAGAGACCGGGATGCAGGGCATATTACGGTACGGGCAGCCACGTTGACGATGACGGAAGGTGGAGCTATTGCATCTGTTTCTGATGGCGATGGCCGTTCAGGGGATATTGTCATTGACGTCGGACGGTTAATTATGCACGGGCCGTCTGATACTCATTCGTTCACAAGGCCAGGGATCGCATCAAATAGTTTCCATAACTCCGCTCCTGGTGGGGGTGGGGACATCAGCGTGTCCGCCCGAAAGGCTATTATTATTGACGGCGGTGTCATTTCCACAACGGAGGTAGGTCCTGGAGATGGAGGATCAATCACGCTCTCCACTCCCCACCTTACGCTCGATCATTCGGGAGATATCGTGACAGAACTCGATGGAGCACGGGCTGGAGACATCTCCGTGAATGTCCGAACGCTGAACATGTTCAATGGAGGACACATCGTTATCGCTAGTCCTGGTTATGGCGGATCGCCCGGGGATATCAACATAACGGCATCCCAATCGATTTCCATGGCCGGAATGGGCACTGGAATCGGCGGTCCTATTCCTATTATGTCAAGCGTTTCTGGAAAAGTTCATCTTGTGACTCCGACCCTACATCTGGATAAGGGAGCTACTGTATTCTCCGGCCAAGCCGGCCACATCGTTTTGGACGTGGACCATCTCAGTGTTCAGCGGGAGGCTCGAATCGAGAGCACTGGACAGGGTGGCACAATTGTGATCAATGCCGCCAAGGACATTGCCCTTGACCATGGCACCCTCACGGCCACTGTACCCGATTTTGCTGGTCAAGCTGGGAATGTGCATCTCCATGCCGGGAAATCCATCCTGGTTCAAAATGGCAGCCTTATCTCCGCCGACGCAGGCACAGGGGAAATAGGCAGTCTATTTAATGCTGGCAATATTGTGATCCAATCGGGAAGGAGTGTCGTTATCCGCGACAGTTCTGTCTCGGCACGGGCTCCACAGGGCAACGGCGGCACCATCACTGTGGACGCCAAGAACGTGGCGTTGAAGGACAGTCAGCTGACCACTTCGGTCTCCGGTGGTCCAGAGACGGTCGGGGGCCGGATCTCCGTAGACGCGAAGAACGTGACGCTTAGGAACAGCCAAATCCTTAGCACCGCGACCGAGGGACAGGGCGGGACGATCAACATCAGAAGTCATGCTTTGCATCGAGACACCAGGAGTGTGGTCGATGCCTCTTCTGAGTTCGGCACGGATGGCACGGTCATTATTGAGTCAGGGCACTAGTTCCGCGGTTGGACCGTGGTGAGGAATTAAGGAACGGCGGTACTTCCCTCTTCCTGATCGACCATGGAGAGGGAAGCCGCTTAGGTGTGGCGAACAGCAGCGAGTTCATGTGTCGTGGCGAGTTCCTGATTCGAGGCTCTTTTCCCGGGCGTTTCTTGCGGTTGGTGATCCTTGGTACGGTGTTGTTGACGGCGGATATGGGTTTGGGGCAAGTAGGATCACTTCACCACATCGACCCTTCCGGTCGTTCAGGCCTGCCGCCGCCGGTCCAAAAAGAGCAGCCGCTCAAACCCAAAGTGCCTCCCGCCGAAATTTTGCCCCCGGTGGAACCGCCGCCCGAAGAATTGAAAGAAAAAGGGCCGATCCTTCGAGTCTTCGTGAGGAAGATAGAGGTGGTGGGCAGCACCGTCTTGCCGGAGGAAGAATTGCGACAGATCACCGCATCGTATGAGAATCGGGAAGTCACGACGGAAGACCTCGACGATGTATGTAAGTTGGTGACGATGGCCTATGTCACCAAGGGTTATCCGAACTCCGGCGCTATTCTACCGGATCAAGATCTGATCGACGGTATCGTCACGGTGCAGGTGATCGAAGGGCGACTGAGCGAGATCCGGATCCAGGGTACCAAGTGGTTTCGTCCGTCGTATTTGCGTAACCGCATAGAACTGGGGACCGGTCCACCCCTGAATACCAACGTTCTTCGTAATCGCTTGCAATTGATGCTGCAGGATGAACGGCTTCAACAATTACGTACGGAGCTCAAGCCCGGGAGCGCTCTCGGGGAGGCAGTTCTTGATGTCACTCTGGTCGAAGCTCGCCCCGTACTGCTGTTCGCGGAATACAACAACTACATCAATCCAAGTGTCGGTGAGAATCAGCTGCGCGGAACGGTGATCCACCGCAATCTCACCGGCAATGGTGATGTCCTCAACGTGGGCTTTGGGGCTTCCGCTCAGGCCTCCCCATTTGCGATCGGCGTGTTCCCCAGCATGGATGCCTTGTACCTGCTTCCCTTGAACAAATACGATACGACGTTTGCAGTCGGCTATCGGTACGTGAACTTTGAAGTGGTTGAAGATCCGTTCAGATCCCTCGACATCGGGAGCCGGACGCAAATTTGGACCGGCTCGCTTCGTCACCCGTTGTACCGGACCCTACACGATGACGTCGCGCTGACGATTGTCGGTGAGTATGAGCAGAATGCGAACACCCTGTCGGGCTTTTCATTTGATTCGGTGACAGGTATGAAAAACGGATTCGGAAACGTGGCCGCCTTGCGTTTCATTCAGGAATGGACGCACCGGACTACGGCATCCGTTTTTGCCGTTCGCTCCCGCTTCACGACGGGAATCGACGTCTTGGGTGCAACCGTGAACAGTACTCCGGATGCTGCCGACGGCCAATTCTTCTCTTGGCTTGGACAGTTTCAATGGCTGAAGCAATTTGCGTCTACAAGAATTGAACTCCTCCACCTGGCCAACATGCAAATCGCCAATGATCGACTCTTCCCGCTGGAACAGATCTCCGTAGGCGGACGATACAGCGTGCGCGGGTATCGAGAGAACACCCTCTTGCGCGACAATGGCATTGTCTATCAGTTCGAGACCCGCTTTCCGCTATGGCGTTCCAATAGAGGATTTCCTTCTGTGCAATTCTGCCCGTTCGCCGACGTGGGACATTCCTGGTCTGCGAAGGGAAGTATTGGAGATGTGCACACGCTGGCCAGTATTGGCGCCGGATTGCGGTTCAACCTCAGTGCGCTGACCAATCTCAATGTGTACTGGGGGCATCGCCTTGTCACCCACAATGTCTTCAACTCGCACCAGAGTTTGCAAGATGAGGGGGTGCATCTGCAGTTCGCACTCAACCTCTGGTAGCTACTGATGAAATTCCCTTCTTCTATTGAGGTCCTGAACTTGGTTAGCGAAGAGAAAAATCTGAAAGGCCCTCATCTCCGACACCAGATCGGCAAAATTGCGGGGGACAAGAAGAACATTATGAAAACCGGTACCACAACTAGGGTGTGTCATCGATTAACGGCCTGGGTTTACGGAGCCATCAAGTTGTGATTCACTCCGTCCCAGGCCGAAGGAGGGGCCTGCGGATGGAGAAATGGTACGGGTTGCGGGATGACCAGTGGGAGAAGATCGAAACCCTGTTGCCTGGGCGTGATGGCACGGTGGGTGTGACGGCAACGGATAACAGGTGGTTTGTAGAAGCTGTTCTGTATCGGTATCGCGCGGGGATCCCGTGGCGAGATTTGCCGGAGCGGTTCGGAGATTTCCGAGTGATCCACACGCGCCATACGCGCTGGAGTCAACGCGGCATCTGGAGGCCGGGTGTTCGAGCATCTGGCCGATGATCCCGACAACGAATACGCACTGATCGATTCCACCATTGTTCGCGCTCACCAGCACAGTGCTGGTGCAAAAGGGGGCATCGTGAACAGGAAGCGATCGGGCATAGCAAAGGCGGGGTGACGATGAAAATCCCTGCCACCTGCAATGCGCTGGGCAATCCCACAGGTTTTCATCTCACGCCAGGACAGGCGCATGATCTTGGCGGAGCCGATGCCCTGCTACCCGGCATTGATGCGGACACGGTCATTCCCGATAAGGCCTTTGATGCCGATGAACGGGTGCTTGAACCGCTGCGAAAAGCAGGGAAGGTCATCGTCATCCCATCCAAAGCCAACAGAACAACCCCACGAGAATACGATCAAGACCCCTACAAGGCCCGTCATCTGATTGAGAGCTTTTTCGCCAGACCCAAGCAATTCCGTGCCATCGCCACCCGCTAAGACAAACGTGCCACCAACTTCCTCGGGGCCATCTATCTCGCCGCCTCCCTCACCTGGCTTAATTATTGAGGTGAACGCCAAATAGTGCGCACCTTAATTCTTGAAAGCATATAAACAGAGGCTTTTCTAGATGTTCTCAGTGATAAATTGCACGCCCTTTCATGGTCGGATCAGTAATGACACGCCCTAGCGTAACAGGTTGAATTTTGCTTGCATGATGATGCGTTGTCTTTCCCTTTCAAAACCACACTGCCTGCACCCGCTGTTGATGCCGATTTCGATTCCTTTACCTACAAATGCCGTTCATGGGGAATCCGGTCTTGCGGCGCTTGTGTAAGAAGCCTAGAATGGGTTCCCTCTGGTAATGATACCTAAAGCCGGCAAGAGAAGGCGTCGGGTCATGGCGCGGCTGGTTTCGCAGGCTCGCTTTTCCGAGTCTGAAGGGCACTCTGCGGCCGAACAACAACAGGACGATTTCTTCGCCGAGGCGTTCCGTCTAAGTCCTCACCCGATCGGTATCACAGAACTGGAGACCGGGACCTGTCTAGAAGTCAATAACGCCTGCCTCACAACATTCGGCTTTCGTCGAGACGAGGTGATCGGAAAGACGACGTTGATGTTGGGGATCTGGCCAGATCCTCATGAGCGGGCTCGACTCATCGATCGATTGAAATCTGAAGGGTCTGTCCGAAATCATGAAGTGTCCATGCGGATGAAGAGCGGCGGATTGCGGCAGTTTCTCATCTCCACGGACTTGATCAGCCTCAGGGGGAAACCCTGCCTTCTGACGATCGGCAACGACATTACTGAGCGCAAGAGGGCTGAGGAGGCGTTGCGCCGGACACATGAAGAGTTGGAACAACGCGTCCGAGAGAGAACCGCGGACCTCGATCGAACCAATGCGGCGATGCGGAGGAGCGAGGAGCGATTCCGATTGTTCATCGAGCACGTACCGGCTGCAATTGCGATGTTTGATCGGGACATGCGCTACTTGGCGGCCAGTCGGCGTTGGATGGACGATTATCGGCTCACAGGGGATATCTTGGGTCGATCACACTACGACGTGTTTCCCGAGATTCCATCACGATGGAAGGAGGTCCATCGTCGCGGACTGGCCGGAGAAATTCTGAGAGCACATGAAGACCGGTTTGTTCGAGGTGATGGCTCAATACAATGGATCACCTGGGATGTTCGCCCCTGGTTTTCCGATGGCCAAGTGGGCGGAATTGTAATTGCCACGGAGGATGTGACGGCCCGCGTGGAGGCAAAGAGCGCACTGTATGAAAGGGAGGAACGGTCCGATCAGGTCGTACGCTTGGCCAACTTCGGCATTTTCGATCATGATCACCGAACCGGGAAAGTCTACTGGTCGCCGGTCATGAGAGGCATCTACGGCCTGGGGCCTAATGAACCAGGCTCGCTGGAAGCCTATATCCAGCTGATTCATCCGGAAGACCGCGAAGCGGTTGTCAAGGCGATCAAGCAGGCCCACGATCCTTCCGGCGATCATCAATTCGCGATGGAGCATCGCCTGTTGTATCCCGACGGGAGCGTCCGTTGGGTCAGCTTCCGATCGTGGACCTTGTTCGACCATGATGGACCTGAGCGTCGCCCTGCCCGAACATTGGGCGCGATGATCGACATCACGAAACGCAAACAGGCCGAGGAGGCACTGAAAGTCAGCGAGCGTCGATTCGCCTCCTTTATGGATAATTTGCATGGCTTTGCATGGATCAAAGATGCCCAGGGACGGTATCTCTACGTCAATCGACTCTTCCAAGAATCGATACTGAAGGGATTGGACTGGACAGAGAAGACCGCCTTCGAGTTGTGGCCGGCGGACGTCGCCGAACAGTATGAGTTAAACGACGCGCAGGTGCGGGAGAGTCGGGTACCAGTCCACACGGTGGCGCCGTTCATACAGAATGGAGAGGTTCGGCACGCGATTGTGAGCAAGTTCCCCATCGTCGATCACCAGGGAGCGCCGGTGCTGTTGGGAGGTGTCGCTGTCGACATTACAGAACGCAAGCAGGCGGAAGAGGCGCTCCAACGCAACCAGCTGGAATTGCATCAGAAACAAGAGCAATTGGAAGAGCTGACGTCCAAGCTCCTGGCGGCGCAGGAGCATGAGCGACGGCGAATCGCCCGTGAACTACACGACGATGTGAGCCAGCGATTGGCCGCCTTGGTCCTGGAAGTGGCGTCACTGGAACAGCACCCTTCCGCTGTATCAGCTGAACAAGGTCAATGCCTGAGACCACTTCGTGAACGGTTGGAGCAGCTTTCTGACGATGTGCACACGCTCGCATATCGACTTCACCCCTCGTTATTGGAGCATGCCGGATTGCGCCCGGCGGTCGAAGACCATGTCCATCAGGTTTCTCGGCGAACGGGCTTGCCCATTCATCTCAAGATTCTTGATGTTCCGAATCCGGTACGGCTCGATCAGGCGACATGTCTTTTCCGTGTCATGCAGGAAAGCGTTCAGAATGTGGTGAAACATGCCCAGGCGACGACCGTGACGGTCCAGCTCCGCGGGTCGTTAAAGGGGATCGGCCTGTCCATCATTGACAATGGGAAGGGATTTGACCCACAGGACCTGCGTACCCATCACCAGGGACTGGGTTTGAGCAGCATGGAGGAACGGCTTCGACAACTGCATGGATGCTTCCGGATCCAATCTCGGCCATCCCATGGCACAAAGGTCTGTGCTTGGGTGCCGTACGAGGTGGAGGTTGCATGAAACGGCCGCGCATTCTGATGGCAGATGATCACGCCATTGTCCTGGCTGGGCTTCGGAAGCTGGTGGAAGCCGAGGGCGAGGTGGTCGGTATGGTGGAAGACGGACAGTCATTGGTCGAGGCTGCCCAGCAGTTACGCCCAGATATTGTGTTGCTTGACATCTCGATGCCCTTGCTCAATGGATTAGATGCTGCACGCCAGATGAGTAAGCTGGTGCCGGAGAGCAAGCTGATCTTCCTCACCATGCATGCGAGTCCCACCTATGCGACCGAAGCCTTCAAGGCCGGGGCCTCCGGGTATTTGATAAAACGCTCTGCGGCAGCGGAGCTCAAGCAAGCCATTCAGGCGGTGATGCAGGGACAACACTATATGACCCCGCTTATCACGAAAGAAGTCTTGGCGGCGACGCTCCAATCCGCGGATAGCCAACCCAGCAAGGCATTGGTGTCCTCCCTCACGCAGCGGCAACGGGAGGTGTTGCAGCTTGTTGCCGAGGGAAAAGGTACCAAGGTCATTGCTTCAATCCTGAATATTTCCGTGAAGACGGTGGAATTTCACAAGTTTCGCATTATGAGCGAACTCGATCTCCACTCGACCGCCGAGTTAATCAAATACGCAATCGCCGAAGGTCTCGTGAGCGTGTCGTCATAGACGGGTCCACTGAGCCATACAGAGACCGACCGTTCAGCACTCGTAATCTCCCCTCGTATTTCTGGGTAGTTTCCTAGATCCCAAGACCCGTCCTACCCCCTTAATATGAAACACATTGACCGGACTAAATTATCAGCATCGTAGCTTCCCAAGGATGACAGGGGCCGAGCTGGTGCCTCAGATCAAATCTAGCGGTGTTAGTTGTTCCGTTTTGTATCAAGAATGATGTCTATTCGCTCTCATCCTTGGGGGCTGTGCTGTGGTTTTTCACTTGACTGCATGACCGGTCCAAACGAAAGGAGCAACCATGGATAGTACCTTCTTAGTATTTGCCGCTGTGATGCTCGCGATCTTCATCGGCGGCATCATCGTGTACAAAAAGAGCGTCTAATCATCGCTCTACCGTCTGCTTCATCTTGTAGGTGGCTGGCCAGCTGGTGAGCCATTAAAACGACGGATTCTCACGTGTGTTGAGCCCGATACCCTGGGTCTGCGTTCATCCTCGCGATCTGATGGGCCCCCTTGGTCCTTTTAATAGGACATCTTTTCCGAGACGCAGGCGAATGAAGTGACGATGAATCTGATGAACTATTCTTGAATCATCTTGGCTCGCGTTTGTAGGTAGGCATTACGGACTGCAGCGTAGAGATCCAGGGTGGATTCTTCGACACCCTCATACTTCTCTAAATTCAACGAGCGGCTGTTCACAATTTCCGTTCCACGGGCGGCAACGAGTATCAAAGAACTCTCGAGGCTATTCGACTCGAGGAGGGAGGGAATAGCATCCATCCCGATAATCGGAAAGACCAGCCAGTAGATAGGATTGAGGACAATATCTCCAGCATAACCGACAAGGTCACGAGCCGTAAACGGCGGCAGAAAGGGGAGTACGATATAGGGTCCCGGCCTTATCCCGTAGAAGCCGAGGGTCTGGCCGGTATCTTCTTCCGGAGTCGTAAGATTGAACCGATTGGCGACATCGATAAATCCGCCGATCCCGGCGGTTGTGTTGATGAGGAATCGCCCAACTTCTATACCGGCTCCTTTGAACTTTCCCTGGAAAATATTGTTCATTAAGCGAGGTGTCACACGAGTGTTGTAGAAGAAATTACTGATCCCGATCTGAGCGAAATTGGGGACAATGGAGTTATAGGCTTTGGCTACCGGCTTTAGCGCTAAACGATCAAACTCTTGGTTAAAGTGGAACATCTTCGAGTTGAACGGTTCCCACGGATCATACTCCTCGATCACCTCTTCGCCAGGCTTGGCAAACGGATCGAACGGTTCTTCAGCAGAATCCTCGGGAGTTGGTGTCGCTGAGGGGATGGTCTTGTGAGAGGCGTCAGCAATCAGCACCGGTGGAGCGTTCTGCTCGATGGTGGGGGTGAGCGAGCTTGTCGAGCCTTTTTGAACGGCGCAACCGGAGAGTAGGATCAATGAGGCGGCAAAAACAACCGTATATTCACTAAGCCTGAAGCAGACCGGCCTCCACTCAGGTTTTGTCTTCATTCTTACGATTACCTCTTGCGATTACTGGAACGAGCATCGACAATGGGCCTCGCAATGTACCAAAAGTCTATTCACCCGCCAATCATTTATTTCTGAATTGTGCTCTTGGGCGAGCAGTTGACGGACAGCCGTCTCGAAATCCTGGCACTATCTTTGCCGGACTCCTATCCGTGAGTACAAGCCGCAGAATGCTGGAACCGCAGAACATAGACGAACCTGGCAGGTTGCGCACAAAGTCGATGTGTGTGATTCGACAGGCCTCTCCTGACTGTATCGAAGGACTTAGCACTGACGGATACCTTCAGTATTTTCGATGATCCCTCCGTTCGTCCTGAGACCATCGAAGGATGAAGGGAGGGGTTTTCCGCAACCTGTTAGACGATTTTCACGCCGACCGGCCGTTCGATCAGCTCGATTTCATAGCCGTCGGGCGCGTCGATGAAGATGAACCGGCTGCCGGAGGAGGTTGTGGTGGGGCCATCGGTGATCTTGACCCCCAGTGCAGTGAGCGAGGCGATCGTTTCGTCAAGGCTTTCGACTTGGAAGGCCAGATGGACGAGATCCTCCTGAACTTTCACCGGCCCACTTGGAGGGAAACTGGTCAATTCGATCAGTTCGTCGCTGTTGGGTACCTTTAAGAAGGCGAGGTGTGATCCACGAGGAGACGTCTTCCGCTCGATAACCTCAAGACCCAATAGGGTCGTGTAAAACCGGATGGTCTCATCTAGATCGCTGACGCGCATTCTCGTATGAAGAAGTTTTTGTACCTTCACGCGCTACCTTAGATTAGACCGAAAAGAAGTGCCACACCAACAAGCCCACGATAAACCAGAATAAGAAGCCCACTATTCCAACAATATATTCCCGTCTGTCAAAGTCACGAAAGCCAAGGCATCTAAGTATCACGTAGCCGGTCCCATAGCATAGCACCTCAGCAAAAACTGAATATGCGAGTTCTAGGACAACTTGCGCCATATATCTATGCGCTCCTGGTCGGTCCAGCGGTTTTTCGTAGCAAGATCTCCGCACTCCCTGGAATCAAGAAATTCGGCATAGGACCGATTTCTTGATAGCCGTGCTTCCTGTAGAAGGCCCTCGCTGATTCGTTGAAATCAGACACACAGGCAAAGAGGTTTTTGGTTCTTTTAAAGACGAGTTCCTCGATGTGTCTCAACAGCCGGCCGCCGATTCCCTTCTGACGAGCCCATATGGCCACGCCCAGGAGCTCCAAGTAGTCGCCCAGGAGAAACTTCTGTTTCACAATGGCGACGCCTGCCACCTGCCCATCGAGCAGCGCGACGTAACAGTCTCGCTCACGCGGAGTCGGGCAAAAGATACGGTTCCAATCGTCCTTCGAGTAGCCGAGCCTTTTCCAGGGATCGGATTCACCGAGCAGTTGGACGACGGACTCGCGATCGCCCGGATCCATGTTCCTGATAACCGGATCAGTCATGAGCTCTGGGCTTGCAGGTCAACAACTCGCTGACCATCATGGGTTGGAGGCCTCTACGAGGAAGGACATCCGTTGCCAGTTGTTCAACCACCCGCCTGGTTTGCTTACCTTTGCCGTTCGCATGGAAGACGATGATGCTCCCCGGCTTGGCACGAGCGGCGACTCCGGTGAGAATCTGCTCGGCAGAGAGTGTGGGGTCCGGATCGCCCGATTCGATATTCCATTGGATGAATCGCAGGCCGAGCATCTTCACCACGGCGACGGTCACGTCGTTGTATTCCCCATACGGCGGCCGAAACAAGATCGCCTCGTGAGCATAGTGTTCTTGCAACAGTTTGACGGGGCCGAGAATCTCCCCGCGCTGTTCGTCGGCATCATGCATGGGAAGGTGGGCATGCACCTCACCGTGCGTCCCCACTTCGAAAAATCCCATGCCTAATAGATGCTCGACTTCCGGCTCATGTTTTACCATCCACTTGCCGGACATGAAGAATGTGGCGGGGATACGGTGCTTGATCAAATAGTCTATCAATGGCTGATCGTAACCGGACCCCTTCCGCACGGGACAGAGATCGAACGTCAAGGCCACGCCCGGGCATGTCGGTGAGCCAGACTTAATAACTTGGGCAAGACCGTCTCTTGGAGCGAAGGGCTCGGTAGTCGCCCCTAACAGGAGGCCAAGCAGAAGGCGTAACAGAACCTCTCGCCGCATAACGGTCAGTATACCTGAACCGGTGGAGAAGAATTGACCCTTTCCGTATTCGGCTGGTACGGTGTTGGCTATGCGTATGCCTTCCTGGGAAATCGGCCGAGCGTTGGGAATTCCGATCCGTATCCATGCCTCATGGTTTCTGGTCTTTCTCCTGGTCACATGGTCCCTCTCGACCAGCTACCTGCCGGAAAGTTTGCCTGGGCTCACTCCCGAGCGTTATTGGGCGATGGGTGGCCTCGCAGCGGTGCTGTTATTCCTCTCCGTGCTCCTGCATGAGCTCGGCCACTCCTACGTCGCGTTGTACTATCGCATCCCGATTGAAAAGATCACGCTGTTCATCTTCGGCGGTGTGGCCCACATGAGGAAAGAAGCTCCGACCCCGCTTGCCGAATTCCTCATTGCATTGGCCGGCCCGGCGGTCAGCTTCGTGATCGGCGGTCTCTGTTTTGTCTTTGTGGAGCTGGCCCAGGCAATTCAACGGCAACATGGCCTCCAGGGTTGGATCATGCTCGGAGCCCTGTTGGGCATCGTGAATATGCAACTCGGCCTCTTCAATATGATTCCGGGTTTCCCGCTGGACGGTGGGCGGGTGTTACGTGCAGGATTGTGGGCCTGGGGAAAGGATTTTTATCGGGCCACCAAACAAGCCGCAGTGGTCGGTCTTGCGTTTGGGTTGGTGCTTGGACTGGTCGGCCTTGTTGTCATGTACGGAGCCGTGAGCGGCGGATTACCCGCTTCGATGGCGTCGAACGGCGGGTGGATTCTGATCATCGGCATGTTTCTCTTCGCCGCGGCTCTGGCGAGTCGCCGCCAAGCCGCCATCCGTCAGTCGCTGGCGACGGTTCCTATTCGAGATTTAATGGTGACGACGGTTGTCTCAATCCCGTCGCATTGTACCCTGGATGAGGCGGTGAACCAGTACTTCCAATCGTATGGCTACGGCGGCTTTCCAGTGATTGACGACGGACGGCTGGTTGGTATGTTGACGGTGTCTGAAGTTCAGTCCGTCTCGCCCACGCTCTGGTTGTGGCGGCGGGTTGAACAGGTGATGCGTCCAGTTTCGGAGTCGTTAGTAATCGCACCGGATGTTCCGGTGATTCAAGCGATGGAACGTATGGCTCATGAAAGATGGGATCGATTAGTCGTCATGCAGGACGGGGAAATTGCCGGACTCGTCACCCATTCAGCCATCGTGCATTTTCTTCAGCTACGAGGCTCCTCCAGCCGCTGAGTAGCGGCACTTGCCGTCGCTCGCTCCAACAGCTCTGTTACACACCGTCTGCCGGTACCTTAGGCGACGAGCGGGCGAGCTGTTGCAGCTTCTGGGCGATGATGCCGCCGAAGAGGAAGAGCCCGGCGGAATAATAGACCCACAGCAATAGGAGGACGACTTCCAGCAACGATCCATAAAGCCGGGCGTAGACCGTAGCATAGTCGCTATAACTGACGAACAACAACTTGGCTGCGACCCACAGTAAGCTGAAAATCAGTGCTCCAACCATTGCGGCCGGCCAGCGAGGACGGTGACGAGGAACAAGGCGATATAACAGGCTGACGGTCACGAATGCGAGGGCAAAGGGCAGAGTGTAGGCCAGATGAAAATCGTGCGCCGCCAGGGCAACGAGATCGAGTCCCCAGAGCCTGGGAGCGTAGGTGGTTAAAAAGGCGATGGTTTGCGTGCCCACATACGCCAGAAGCAGCAGCAGTCCGGTGGACCACAAGAGCGCGATGGAAATTGCAGTTGAAATCAATGGATGGCGCTTCTGAGTGCTCTCAAACACCACGTTGAGCGCGTAGTCTAGTTCGTAAAACACGAGACCCCCGAACCAGAAGAACGAGAGAAACACGAGCCACCGCACGCGTTCCAATACACTGATCCGATGG
>PHGD01000114.1 GCA_011090425.1 Nitrospira sp. LK70
CGTTGCGCGGCCTTTCCCATCCGACTCATTCGCCCCAACGTTTCCCGGTCCGCCTCACTCAAAACCGCTGCTTTGGGTCTCATAGCTCGGCCGTATATCCCACTCGGCCCAACATGTCTATACATCTATGGGACACTAGACTAGTGGGTGGTCGGCGGTCGGCTTCACCAGTGGCTGCCCCCTCTCCATGATACCGCCCAACGGTTGGGGAAGGACAAGTGACGGATGCGAAGTCAAGCCGTTTTTCTTGGCAAAGCTAGAATCTCATCAATGATTTGGTTCTCAGTTTCGGTGAACGCCTCCTCTGGCGTTCCTTCCGAGACCATTGATTGCATACGGGTATGCCAAAACGGGCTCAATTGCAATGGGTGTGCGACAGCCTAGTAATGGTATCCGACCCTCTGTACTTGGTGTATTGCTCGTCGCAGAACCGACAGCAGGGGAGCTGCCTATACAAACGTGCCGTCACTCTGTCACCGATTTCGAGATGGGTGCTCGTTGGTGGGGACACTGTGACTCACAAGAATTTGAGGAATCTTGAGGAAATGCGCGTCGGTCGTCACCACCGTCAAGCCATACTGCATGGCCGAGGCCGCAATCCACACATCGTTGGTGGGAATCGGCGTTCCAGAGGCCCACAAACCGTTGAGAATCACGGCATATCTCTCGGCCGTTTCGTCGTCCACAGTCAGAATCGATACCCGAGAAGAGGCCAAGAATTGCCGAAGCCGTTCTTCGTTCCTTCGCTGAGCACGACCTCGTAGGAATCCCACCCGCAGTTCACCGAGCACCACAGGATTCAGATAGATCGCGTCCGCCGTCTGGATGACCTCCTTCACCCCGATATCACCGCGCATAAACGCTGAATAGGCCGAGGTATCTAGCAAAACACGGCTCACTTCCACATCTCCGGATCGATCCCGCGTTGTTGTGCCAGCGTCTTTTCAAACTCCTCAGCCTCTTGCTTGCTCCATGACCCGGCAAGTCCATCCAGATCATGATACCGCCGTACGTGCCGAGCCTCCGACTCGCCCAGATGATCCTGTAACAGGCTGATGACCACCTTATTGACACTCACCCCCTTCTTCTTCGCCCGTTGACGGATGGTCCGATCCAGCGAGGCAGGAAGATTTCTCAATGTCACTGCTTTCATATTCCCTCCTGTGCATCATAATTTGCATCTAACCGATGCAATGCTAGCAACACACCTTTCGGCTGTCAACGATCAGGCAAGAGAGCCCCGAATCTCTCGCCAGCATGTGACTCAGAACAGGGAGAATCGTCCCCGCTGGACAGGTCAAGCGACGATTGGCGAAGTAGCGGGGGGGGGAAGGACCGTCACACAACCTTGTGCGACACATCGTTCCGACGAAGATCCATCGGCGAGATCGCACACCAACGACTCGATGACAGAGAGAACGGACTCCGGGCACTCTATCTTGCATCGTGACCACGGCCTTATTGATGCGACAGGTCATCAATGGTGTCCGACCCCTTTGCTGTCTTTCGTATGTGCTGCACGCGCTTCAGAAGCAAACACCGGCGACGAACAAGCGCGACCTCGGTCTGGCGAGGGCACGATACGCAGAACTTCGGCGAGGGAGATATGGGTAAGATAGTTCTCAGCTTCAAGAGTGTGTGGGATGCCTTGGCCGATACAGCCGAACAGGCTGCGAATTTGCGTGCGCGATCTGGCCTCATGCGGCAGATCACCGATCTCGTTGGGGCGAACGGGTGGACCCAGATGGAAGCGGGAGTCAAATGCGGGGTCACGCAGCCGCGGATGAATGATCTCCTCCGCGGACGGATCTCACGCTTTTCATTGGATGCACTGGTGAACATTGCCGCGGCGCTTGGGCGACCGGTCCGAATCGAATTACAGCATCCCAAGCAGAGGCGACTGACCCGAGGGCGTCGTTCGGCCTAAACTCCGTCTTCAGAGACGGTGGATGTCCCGCTGAATGAGAGGCGTGTTGTGTTTGCTCTTGCGAGATGAACCAGCAACAAGAACTCCATGCGATATAATCACTGAAGGCCACACGCATATCTTACCGGTGGCGTTCAGGAAGTCACTACGCATACCAAACCCCATTTATGCTTCCCTGAACGAGGTGGTAATTTTAGGGGGATGCACAGTTGTCGGGTAGACCGAGGCAGTGACCTGCCCCGGCCCCCCACAGATCCGGACGTGCGCGATGAACGCATCCGACTCTTCAGGTCACGGACTCGCTGGGCGACGGTAGAGAGACCGGACCACGAAGGGCCGCGGCAGTGGGTAGCGCTGCAGCAGCCGTCGGAAGCGGTCCCAGGTCAGCCGAGTGCGTTGCGACCGGCGACGCAGCCACTTGTACCAGCGGCGTTGCACCTCAAAATAGAACCGCTTGAGCGCTGCCAGGTTTCCAGTGACACCATAATACCCGTAGTGCCCCCGCAGTTTGAGGCTGAGGCCGCCCTGTTGCACGGCGAGTTCCTCGTGCCGATGTTTCCGGCACCAGTCCTTCACGCGCGTCAGCGCCCGACTCAGGCGGCCTTTCGCCGTCCGCTGCCCCACGACCCACCACCCGCGCCGACTCCGTCGCCAGCCGTGGGTCAAGCCCAGAAAGTCGAACGATCCCGGCTCCTGATCGACCGCTACGCCGGTCGGCCCGGCAAGCGTGCATGGTCGCCGGAATGGGTGCAGCCGAGTCTTCTCGGGATGGAGCATCAGCGCGTAGTGACCGAATCGCTTCGGCACCACGGTCGCTACATACCGGGCATCCTCTTCCCGCCCACACACGATGATGACGTCATCTGCATACCGGATCAGGAACGCTGGGCCTTGCAACCGTGGCTTGACCACGTCCTCAAACCACACGTCCAACACCTCATGTAGGTAGATGTTCGCCAGCAGCGGCGAGAGCACGCCACCCTGTGGGGTCCCCATCTCGGGGTGGGCCACCTGTCCCCCGTCGAGCACACCTGCCTTCAACCATTTGTCGATCGCTCGTCGCAGCACACCGTCGCGCACCCGCCGGTCCAGACAGCGCCGCAGGTCGCCATGATTCAGGGTGTCGAAGAATCCCTGAATGTCCACCTCATAGACCCACCCACCCCCCATTGCCATCAGGCGGCGTTGTAGATCCTGCAGTGCCTGATGCGCTGACCGCCCCGGGCGGAACCCGTAGGAGCACGACCGGAAGTCCTGCTCATACACGGCTTCCAACACCATCGCGACCGCCCGTTGCAGCACCTTGTCTTCAAAGGTGGGAATCCCAATCGGCCGTATCGCGCGACCACCCGCTTTGGGGATCTTCACGCGCCGCACCGGTAGCGCGACATACGTGCCGGCTTGAAAGCGGGCCAACAGGGAAGCCAGGCGTGTGCCTAACTGCTCTGCATACTCGTCCGCCGCCTGGCCATCCACGCCCACCGCCCCATCTTTGCGGGTTCGTCGATAGGCTTCCTTCAGCATCTCGAGGTCAATGTGGTGGGCCAAGGTGGTCAGCGTCACCTCCGGCATCTGCCGGGCCCGCGCTGCTATTTGCTGGAGTTGCGTTGACACGGTCTGCGAGCTCGGTGTCTCACCCATGTGTCCCTCCAGCAATCCCGTGATCCCGACCGCTCCCTTCCCTCCGCTGGGTCCTCTGGGACGAGTTCCCCACCTTCCTCGGTACTATGGAGCCGCTCCGACGCCCCGCCGTGCTTCCTGTTGCCCTTCGTGGCCTTCGGCCAACAGTACTCCTCTCGTGCTCGATATTCGTCTCTCCCACAGGCACGAGCACTTCGCTTTGTGTGCCAGGGGATGGTATCCGGGTGACCCCTATCCGGCGTCAGAGAAGACACGGCGGGGCCTCCCAGGTTCCTGAGGTCCCCCCATATGTACATGCCTTGTTCTGTGGCCCCGGTGGGATCAAGACACCTTGCATCGCGGTGCCTCGATGCTGCCTTCGCTGATCTTGACGAGCTCGGCTCCCACGTCGTTGGGTCCTTTCGGGGCTCAATCGCATGGCCTGCACACTCGCTGTCTACGCTTCGCAGGATGGGTTGCCCCATCACCACGCAAAACTCGCTTCCGGCTGGATGCCCTTCCGTTGCCGGGCAGGACTGCGCTCCTGCTGGGAACCACGGAGAGGTTTCCGCTCACTGTCACCGAGCGTCCTCCTCTCCCAAGCTTTCCTGGCGCACCAAGATCCGACCCCAGAATGTTCTGGCTCCACCTCAGAACGACGAACCTCGTGGAGTCGCCCTTTTCGACCGTGCGGCTTCGGACGGACGCCTCACCCCGCTACAAACGGGTCGAAAGTGCCACGGCGATGATCTGGAAGATGCTCGGGGTCGCCGAACAGTCGTGGAGGAAGCTGACGGCGACGGAGCTGCTGCCACTGGTGGCCTCCGGCATGACGTTCAAGGACGGGATCAGGATGAAGTCAGGACACGAGAGGAATGATATGAACCATCAGCCGGAGAGGACCGCCGCCTGAATTCATTTACACATCTCTTGACAATGGCTGGGTGCGGTCGGTATGAGATGCCCCCACCGATTTGGGATCAGCCAGAAAGGAATCAGCCATGGTCGCATGCTGGGTTGGGCAGTGGATCTTGTTCACAGTGCTGATCCTGACAGCTGGGCCTGTACAGGCCGAATGGGTAGCGCTTGAAGCTCGGTATCAGACGCATCCATTGCAAACGGCCTACATCGACCCAGCCACCTTCGAGCGAAAAGATAACTTGGTCACATTCCCGCTCATGATCGACTGGAAAACGATGCAGGGAGGACGGGCAGCCAACCGCTTTACCTCCACCATGGTTACCAAGCAATTCGATTGTGTAGCACAACGTGTTCGGGTGCTTGGGGCCACGGACTTCTATGGCCATATGGGAACAGGCGAAGTGATCGGTGGCAGTGGCTACACGAGCGAAGGCAACTGGGCCGCCGTTGAGCCGGGAACGCTCAATCAAGGGTTGTGGGAGGCGGCCTGTGGAAAGAGATAGTAATGTTGTCAGACGCCGCAGCAGTTTTCTTCAAGGAAGCCATCATTCAGCATCAATGGGTTTCTGATCCTCAGCCAAACTAGTCCTCCTCTGCGCCTTGCTCGCAGCCTGATAGGCTGGCATCCAATGTCTTGGTATCTGAACCAAAACATTGGGATCAGATCTTGTTCTGTGCGTCAACTATCGTTTTGGCTGGAGAGTCTACCCCTGGTAGTTGGCTAGGCCGACGCCATTGCCGTTTTCAACGATCGCACGAACTCGGCGGCGTGCCCGATCATCGAAAGATCCTGCTGGTGGGATGCGATACGTTTCATGATGGCACTGCCGACGATGACCTCCATCCGCCATCTCGCCCATGAGGGTGTCCCGTTGTTCCGTGAAGCAGCAACCACAGTGTGTTCGTGAATGGCGGGCTGACGTAGAACAGCTCTGCGCCGAAGCTAGGCCAGCGCCAGGGGTTGAGCAGTGGGGGTCGGCTCTTGAATCGTGCAGAGATAAGGGGTGGCCACTGTCTTCAATACCTGCGGCGCTGATTTCGCTACCGGATCCGTAAGCTCATTTGCTCGCGCGACTTAGGCTAAGCAATGGCTTGCTTCCTCCGCTTGGGTCGTTCGCTCTTCGCTAAGGTAGCCATTTTTGGCAGCACTCGTAAGCCATCGTTGACCGCCTCAGCTGTGCCGAAGCGCTGCCACAGTTCTGGAGCAATCACGACGGCATGAGCCTTCTTCGGGAATCGGGAAGCGTGTCGGCCTCTGACTGCTTTTCCCCAATCGTATCGATCTAGGGTCCAAACTCAATTATTGAGTTGATAAGCCATTGATGATTCAATGGTTATGCGAACGAAGGGGGGGCCGCATGACCATGAAGCAAGCAACGGCGAATAAACAGTTCTGGTTGGACGACCTGCAATGGGCGATCCTTGAAAAACATCTGCCGAAAAAGCAGCGGGGTCCGAAGCGCAAGGACGACCGGCGGATCATCAGCGGGATCATCCATGTGCTGCAATCGGGCTGCCGCTGGCAGGATTGCCCGCCGGAATACGGCCCGTCCACCACGGTTTATAATCGCTATCACCGCTGGAGCACGCGCGGTATCTGGGAAGGGATATTCCGCGATCTGAGCTCCGTGGTCGGAACGCATTACGAGAACAGCATTGATTCCACGATCATCAAGGCGCACCGCTCAGCCAGCGGTAAAAAGGGGGCGGCAGTGAAGCGATCGGCAAAAGCCGGGGCGGCAGGACGACGAAAATCCATGCTGCGACGGATGCAAAAGGCCGCCCGATAGCCTTCCTGCTCACGCCGGGCAATGCGTCCGCCAGCAAGGCCGCAAAACCTCTGCTGGAACCGCTCAACGCGTCACAGCAGCTGTTGGGCGACAAGGCATACGACAGTGACGATCTACGGACATGGCTGAAAACGCGCAAGACCGAAGCCGTCATCCCCAACAAGAAAAACCGCATAAACCCCTATCCCTTCAAGAAACGTCGCTATCGTCAGCGCAATAAGATCGAACGCATGTTCTGCCGCCTGAAAGATGCGCGCCGCATCGCCACGCGGTACGACAAATCCGCCAAAACATACCTCAACGCCATCTGCCTGATCTCCATCATCTACTGGTGGCTCAATTGAGTTTGGACCCTAGTGTATCTTCCGGCGAAATGGGTTTATGTTGCATCGGACCCTTCTTCATATTTCCTCCTTTGGACCGACGAAGCCTTCCTCGCGCTGATGAGTCGAATGTTTGTCTTTCGCTCTTCGTACACGATAAAGAGCGTTCTGTGGCGGACAGAAACACCGATCAATACAGTCAGAAACAAAAGGTTCGTGAATATTTTCAAGCTTAACAGATTGTCTTCATGGTTGGGGGAAGCGCTCGGAGCAGCCTCAGCACGTGGCTCGGGATGCTGCTTTCTCCAACAACTCATGCATCGACGTCTGATACCCTTGCCCTGCTTCGCCGCCATTTTGTGCCAGACCGCCAGGAGACTTGGCGCTCTCCACTATGCAGCTCGGTGAGTGTTTGGCCTGCGCTCCAAGGAAATCTCCAGCTGGCCGCCGCAGGCGTCGACAATTTTTTGTAGCGTGCGAAGTTCATAGCGATCGTAGTCCGCACTTTCGTAGCGGCTGATCGCCGACGCGGTGGTACCAGCCCGCTTCGCCACTTGCGATTGGGTCAATCCTGCCTCTTGACGAAGCCGAGCGAGTTGCTCGCCAATGGTCAGCTTCCGCAACTCTTCTTCAAATCCTTTGCGAAACTTTGAATTCGCTAGCTTCCTATTCAGCCATCCTTTGTCCCTCCCCACAGTGTTAGCTTTCATATGGCACTCTCCTTTCAAAGCCTTTCTTATAGGCTTCGGCTCGGTCGATTTCTCGTTTTGGTGTTTTGTCACCGGTCTTTTTGAATCCATGCGTCAAAACCAATCGCCGGCCGACGAAAAAGAAGCACAGCACACGATCAGCTTCGACTTTGAATTCGAAAAACTGATCGGTCTCGGTGAGATGCTTAAACTTGCGCTCGTTCCAGATCTTCCCTGTGTCCCCCATGCGCGCAAACAGGGCCGCGAACTTCTGCTGGGCCGCAAGAGGGAGTTGTTCGAGCCATTCTTCTGCCGGAATGATGCCGTTTGGAGCAACGTAAAACTCAATTCGGAAGACCGTGCCATCATAGACCAGCCTGGTTACTGGTGGCTTGCTTGGTGGTCGGGTCATTTTCTCTCCCATCATATGATAGCATATGTGCTATTATTGCAACAAGCGGAGGCGACGAAGACTGCAACCAAGGAATATGGTGCATATGGAGGCTATTACGAGAGTGAACGACTTGCGCAAGAAATGATCTTCGGGGGGCCTTATGGCAGCAAGCCTATCCTACAGCCATAGCCGATTTCAGAGATCGGACGAACTCGGCGACATACCCGATCATGGCGGGGTCTTGCTGGTGGGATGCGATACGTTTGACGATGGCGCTGCCGACGATCACCCCATCGGCCATCTTGGACACCTGCGCGGCATCCTCGGGGGTCGCCACGCCAAAGCCAACAGCGACGGGAGCAGCGGAGACCTTTCGAAGTCTCTCGATATTGTGTTGTATATCTCCAACGTTGTTGATCTTCGCCCCGGTAATACCTGTCAACGAGACGTAATAGACAAACCCGTGTGATTCCTCCGCCACAAGTTTCCGCCGACTGGGCGTGCTCGTTGGCGCGAGCAAGAAGATCAGGGCGAGTCCTGCTGCATCAGCCGGGACCTTGAGCGGTCTCGCCTCATCCGGCGGCATGTCGGGCACGATCAATCCATCCACTCCGGCGGCCTTCGCCGCCTGGCAAAATTCTTCACAACCCATGGCATGGATGGAATTGTAGTACAGCATAAGGATGATCGGGATATTCGTCCGTTGTCTGAGTGATGTGACAGAGGCCAGGATTTTCCGTAGCGAGGTCCCGCTCCGCAACGCCCGCTCCGCAGCCTGCTGAATCACCGGTCCGTCCGCGATCGGATCCGAGAAAGGCACACCCAACTCAATGATATCGGCACCCGCCTGTTCCAACGCCAAGACCAGTTGTTCTGTTTCAGCCAGTCCGGGATCTCCAGCCATCAGGTAGGCGATGAGAGCCTTCTGTCTATTCTTACGCAGGCCTTCGAAGGTGGTTTCCAGTCGCCCGCTCATAACGACACGCCTCGCATCCGCGCGACTTGCTGTACGTCCTTGTCTCCGCGGCCGGAGAGATTCGCGATAATGAGCTGCGATTTCTTCAGTGTAGGTGCCAGCTTGACGACGTGCGCAATCGCATGGGCGCTCTCGAGTGCCGGAACGATGCCTTCTTCACGTGCGAGAAGATCAAAAGCCGCCAGCGCCTCGGCGTCCGTTGCAGAGGTATAGTCGATACGACCCTGATCATGGTAGAGACTATGTTCCGGTCCAACAGCCGCATAATCCAGGCCGGCCGACACCGAATGAGTCAGATTGATCTGACCGTTCTCGTCCTGAAGCAGGTAGGTCATGGTACCTTGCAGGACCCCCGGCTTGCCGCCTGAAAACCGAGCCGCATGTTTTCCACTCTCGACCCCAAGTCCTCCGGCTTCCACGCCCACCATCTTGACCTTCGGGTCACGGAGGAACGCATGGAAAAGGCCGATCGAGTTGCTGCCTCCGCCGACACAGGCCACGAGATAATCCGGCAACCGTTTTTCAGCGGAAAGAATTTGCTTCCGAGTCTCTCGTCCGATGATCGCCTGAAAATCGCGGATCATCATGGGATAGGGATGGGCTCCCAGGACCGACCCCAACACATAGTGTGTGGTCTGTACGTTGGTCGTCCAATCGCGCATGGCCTCGCTGATGGCATCCTTGAGAGTTCGGCTGCCGGCATCGACGCCGGTCACCGTCGCACCCAACAGACGCATGCGGAAGACGTTCAGCGCCTGCCGCTGCATATCTTCCGTACCCATGTAGACCTCGCATTGCAAACCGAACATGGCAGCCGCCGTCGCAGTCGCCACACCGTGCTGCCCGGCCCCGGTTTCGGCGATGATTCGCCGTTTCTTCATGCGCATGGCCAAGAGGACTTGGCCGATCGCATTGTTGATCTTGTGCGCGCCTGTATGGCAGAGGTCTTCCCGCTTCAGATAAATCTTGGCGCCGCCAAATTTCTTGGTCAGCCGATCGGCACGATACAGACTCGTGGGCCGTCCCACATATTGTTTGAGGTAGTAGGCGAGGTCTGTTTGAAATCGGCGGTCTTTTTTTGCCTTGGCATACTCTTCTTCCAACTCCAAGAGCGCCGGCATGAGGGTTTCGGGCACATACCGGCCACCGTAGGACCCGAATCGGCCATGGCTGTCGGGAAGCATTGGCATCTAAACCACCTCTCCGCAATGGATCTTCGTGAGTATAGCGATGGCAATCAGACGGACACAAGTCTGGCCGCTTCAATAAACACCTTAAGCTTATGGTGATCTTTCTTGCCAGGGCTCAATTCAACCCCGCTGCTGACATCTACCCCATAGGGGCGCACCATCTGGATCGCTCCAGCCACGTTTTGGGGGGTCAAACCACCAGCCAGAATAACCGGAACAGATCGAGCTGCTTCCTGAGCTAACGTCCAATCGACCGTTTGCCCCGTGCCTCCATATGCCTGGTCTGAAAAGGCATCGATGACGACTCCGCGCACGTTCGCGCACCCTTGGAATTCAGCCAAGGCGAGAAATGTACCACTATCCTTAAGCCGAAAGGCCTTCAGAACCGGACGACCCAGCTTCTGACAATACAGGGCTGATTCATCTCCATGGAGTTGAGCCAAGGCAAAGCCACATTCATCCATGAGCGCTCGAACCCTCTCGGCCTCTTCATTGACGAACACGCCGACCGGCAGCATAAACGGAGGAAGGCTCGCCACAATGGCTCTCGCCGACGCTGGTTCGACAAAACGGGGGCTCTTGCGATACATGACAAATCCCAGTGCATCCGCACCGGCCTTTACCGCAACGTTCGCGTCTTCTCCATTGGTAATGCCGCAAATCTTGATCTTCATGCCGAACGATTTAGGCGCCCCCCTCCCCGCTTGCAGCGAGGCCGAGTAACTCTCGGATTTTGTCCGCTGTATGCTCGGCACGAATGAGCGACTCTCCGATCAGCATGGCGTGCACACCGGCCTCCGTCAGTTTTGTCACGGTATCGCGATCGTGGATTCCGCTCTCGCTAATGATCAGTTTGTCCGAAGGAATTCTTTTCGCCAACCGGAAGGTCACATTGAGGTCGGTCGTGAACGTGCTCAGATCCCGATTGTTGATCCCGATCATCCTGGCATCGGGAATCCACTCCAAGATGGTATCCAACTCCCTCTCGTGGTGCGTTTCGAACAGGCTGTCCATGCCGAGTTCGGAGGCCAACGCGTGGAAGTCCATCAGTTGCCGCCGCTCCAACGCCGCCACAATCAGTAACACGGCATCGGCACCATGCGCACGGGCCTCATAGAATTGCACGTCGCCGACCATGAATTCCTTATTGAGCGCCGGGATCGGGAGCGCACGCTTGATCTCTTCAAGGTACCGAAGATCGCCTTGGAAAAATTCCTTGTCGGTCAAGACGGAAAGGGCCGAGGCTCCATACTCGTGGTATGTACGAGCAAGCCCCAGATAATCGAACTGTTCCGAAAACTCCTCTCGCAAAAATCCCAGGCTCGGTGACGCTTTCTTGATTTCCGCGATCAGGGTCGGACTGGAGGGAGGTTTTGTCGCATGCAAGGTGGCTGCAAACCCAAGAGCCGGCGGGGCGTCTCGGATCGCCGCCTTGAGGTTGGACAGATAGGAACGGCTCTGTTTGTGCCTGAGTTCCGCTCGCTTGTGCTCAAGAATGCGATCGAGAATCATGAGTCAGTCAGGCTTTCTTGGTAAAGGCAATGAGCCGATCCAGCTTCTCTGCTCCGGCACCCGAGTCGATCGTCTGCTGCGCAAGACGGAATCCCTCCTTGAGAGTTTTCGCTTTTTGGCCGACGACCATCGCGGGCGCGGCGTTCAAACAGACGATGTCCCGTCTCGGGCCCTTCCGGCCCTGCAGAACTTCCTTCGTCATCCGTGCATTGTCCTCCGGCGAGGCGCCGACGAATTCTTTTCGCGCCGTACGTCGGATATCGAACTCCTCCGGTGAAACAAAATAGCTCGACACCACGCCGCCTTTCCCCTCGGATACCTTCGTCCGGTCAGACAAGGTGATCTCATCCAGGCCATCCAGACCATGAATCACGAAGCAATGTTGCGATCCTAGTTCCAAGAGCACACGTCCGAGAATAGCTGTCCACTTCGCATCATAGACCCCAAGCACTTGGTGCGTGGCGCCTGCCGGGTTCGCCAGCGGACCAAGCACGTTCAGAATGGTCCTGATTCCCATCTCCTGTCGGACCCCGGCACCGTGTTTCATGGCACCGTGATAGAGCGGCGCAAACAAAAACCCGATACCGACTTCGTCGATACAATCGGCCACGCGGCCCGGATCGAGGTCGATCTTCACACCGAGCACGCTCAGTACATCCGCACTGCCACATCGTGAGGATACGGAACGATTCCCGTGTTTAGCCACGGTAATGCCGGCACCTGAGACCACGAAGGCCGCGGTCGTGGAGATATTAAAGGTCTCGGCCCCATCTCCACCAGTTCCGCAGGTATCGACAACGATCGACGATCCGACCCTGATGCGGGTCGCTCGTGATCGCATGGCGTTGACAGACCCGACGACTTCAGCGACAGTTTCACCTTTTTGCCTGAGTCCCATGAGATAGGCGGCCATCTGAGCCGAGGTTGCAGCCCCGTCCATGATTTCCAGCATGACCGTCTCGGCCTCTTGCGCTGAAAGATCGGTTCGGTCGGCCAATTTGGCGAGCGCGTCTTTGATCATGGCCATACAGATGAGGAAAGATTAGAGTTTTAGGAAGTTCCGTAGCAGATCTTTTCCGACGGTAGTCAGAATCGACTCGGGATGGAATTGAACCCCTTCCACGCCAAGTGTTTTATGGCGGAGCCCCATGATCTCACCCTCGGCGGTCTCGGCGGAAATTTCACAGCAATCCGGAAAATTGACCCGATTCACGATGAGAGAATGATAGCGCGTAGCTTCAAACGGATTGGGTAACGATTGAAAGATGGTTTTGCCGTCGTGCTTGATCTGCGACGTCTTTCCATGCATCAAGCGGGGGGCACGGATGACCTCTCCTCCGAAGGCGACGGCCATCGACTGATGGCCCAAACAGACGCCGAGAATGGGCAGCTTCCCTCCGAATCGTCGAATTGCGTCGACTGAAATACCGGCTTCTTTTGGCGTGCAGGGCCCCGGTGAAATCACAAGACGACTCGGATGTAACTCCTCGATCTGGTCGAGGGTAATCTTGTCGTTTCGGTAGACCTGCACATCCTCCCCTAACTCTCCGAGATACTGGACAAGGTTGTAAGTGAAGGAGTCGTAGTTATCGATGACGAGGAGCATAATTGGCTGAACCTCCCCTATAACCCTAGCACGATAACAGAAACGCTGTGCCCCGCTCCAGTCCTATGACACGGCAGATTTCCCAGAGCGAGCACAGGTTCCTTCCCTGTCGGGGACACCAGCCTTCCCCCTTCTGAGCGCATCTCTCGCGCTGGAGGCTCCGATCATGTGTTGATCACCTGCCCGGACGTCCCATCACTATTAACCCACCCAATCCGGCCTTACATGGAGCCGACGCAGTAATGTCAGCCTGCCGAAACGGCAGACCTCAGTGCTTGTTCAAAGAACATAGCGCCTGGCTATCCCCTGGGAAACTAGGTTCTGTTGACATTTGGGCTTCCCCCCTTCCGTGATCTGTGATTCACTGTTCAAAGCCCAGCGGAGGGGGTTTGAATGGCGAGACGCGAGCTTCGAAACGATCAATGGGATCAAATCAAGGACTTGCTGCCTGGGAAGC
>PHGD01000115.1 GCA_011090425.1 Nitrospira sp. LK70
GAAGGGCCTCATCGAAATCGATATGCCGATTCGCGGCGATCTCAACGATCCGGATTTCAAGTATGGGAAAGCGGTCATTTCGACGTTGGTCAATCTGCTTGGCAAGGTCGTCGCTTCGCCGCTTGCGTTAATGGGTAAGCTCGTGCCCGGCGGCAGCGAGGAAGATCTTCAAGTGATCGAATTTCCACCGGGGAGCGCCGCACTGGTGGACAGTGAACTGACAAAGCTCGACGCACTTGCGAAGGCGTTGGATGAGCGACCGGGGCTCCGGCTTGATATCAAGGGAACGACCGATTCGGAGCTTGATGTGGCAGTGCTTCAAACGATGAAACTTCAAGATCAGCTTTTTGTAATGAACGGCGGGAAGAAATCCGATCAAGAAGCACTGTCGCCGAAAGAGGAGCAACGGGTGGTGGAAAAACTGTATGCGAAACTCCCCATGCCTGATCCATCAGCCGCATCCGCCCAGCCGACGGTGGCGGAAATGAAGCGACAACTCGCGTCGGCCCTCCAAATTTCCACGAGTGAATTGGAGGCGCTGGCCAACCAACGCGCCGAGGCAATCCGGCACCAGCTTCTGAAGGGAGGAAAGCTCACAGAGGAACGAGTCGCCCTTGTCGATCCTGGAGTTGCTGAGTCCGGTCATGAGAAGGTACGGACTCAGTTGTCGCTATCTGCCGGGTCGCAGGATCGATCCGCGTCAATCCCTGAGATGCCTTGAAGTTCAATCGTGGTTCTAAACCCGGTTACTTCGCGCTGTACCGCATCCGTGTTCCGTGGAGAAGAGACAGCTCAATCTCAGAGGCGCTCAGTTCCTTTGGGAAGAGAGCGCCGGAAATTTTGCACGCATTGATACTGGCTCCCTCCAATCTAGCCTTGCTCAAGTCGATGCCTCGGAGATCGGACTGTCGGAAATAGCAGTCGCTGAAATCCAGCCCATCGGCATCTAAGCCTCGAAGGTCAAGACCTCGCAGATCGCAGCCCCGAAGATCGCATTGTTCTCCGGAGGCCTTCTTGGCGTTGAACTCCTTGACGTAGCCTTCACGCAGCATGAGGTACATCGGGTCCTTTGAGATATGTAATTTTGTATGCGATGTGTCTGCGCCGGCCATGTTCGGCTCCGTTGAGAAGGGTTTCTGAACCCCCTATCGGAAGGAAAGGCGAGAAGCTTGAGCTAGGATAAACCGAATCCGTCATCAGGCAGAGATGAAGGTTAAGAGAAGATCAATGGTTCCATCGCAACCTTGGCCTCAGCCATGACCTCGTTGATGCCCCCTTGAACTCACCTGTTGAGGCACAGTATTGTACCGGCGACAGTAGAATCTTGTTCTAGGTGATCGCGATACAAGGAGGTATCCCATGGCAATACGATTGGGCGACGATGCCCCGAACTTTACGGCAGAAACGACCGAGGGGACGATCAATTTTCACGAGTGGCTGGGTAACAGTTGGGGCGTTCTCTTTTCACATCCCAAGGATTATACCCCGGTTTGTACGACTGAGCTGGGGGCGATGGCGAAGATTTCACCCGAGTTCAAGAAGCGGGGGGTGAAGATCATGGCGGTCAGCGTTGATCCCATGGATTCCCATAAAGGGTGGATCAACGACATCAACGAGACTCAAAGAACGACGGTGAACTATCCCATCATCGCCGATCCGGACAAGAAGGTCGCCACGCTGTACGATATGATCCATCCCAACGCCATCGACAATATGACCGTGCGCTCGGTCTTTATTATCGGTCCGGACAAGAAGGTCAAGCTCACCTTGACGTATCCCGCCTCCTGCGGCCGGAACTTCGATGAGCTGTTGAGGGTGATCGATTCACTCCAACTGACATCGAAATATAAGGTCGCTACCCCGGTGAATTGGAAGGACGGCGAAGATTGCATCATCACTCCAGCAGTGAGTGACGCCGAAGCAAAGGATCTCTTCCCCAAGGGATTCAAGACAGTGAAGCCCTATTTGCGCTATACCCCGCAGCCGAATCGGTAACCAGCGAATAGTTCTCAGTCGAATAGGCAGAAGGTGCGGAAGGCACCTTCTGCCCCGTTCGCCTACCAGAACATACCCCCTCCTCGCCATGCGGATACAGTGGAGTCTATGCTTGGCTGGCGGTGGGCTGGTAGAAGTATCGGAGCGTTACACGAGCACGAGGCCCGCGTCGCGGATCTTTTTCCACGAAGGGCTGCGCAGAAAGATGTTGAAGTCCGACAGCGTCCCAGGAAATGAGTTACTGGCCTCCCGCATATGGGGATAGGGCTGACATGCCTGTTGCGGGGTGGCATCTCTGGTCACTTGCTCCAACCACCGGGCTTCTGGTTCCCGCAGCGAGATGCTGTGATCCCGCCTAGAACCGGTGATAGTGACGGTTGCCTTCTTTCCGATCGGCTCACAAGTCACCGGTCCACCCACCCAGACCATGCGCCGTTCTAAGTCTGAATGATCATCGATCGGCCGCTTGTTGAGTACTCGTCTCAGCCATGTGGGAGCTACATGGGGGCGCGGGACCTCGTCATCGAACCACTGACGAACATCGAGATCGAGCCCCCGTCGTTCAAGGTAATTCAGGAGCGATCGTCGCAGCCCTTCACCGATCCAGGTCGGTGTTTCCCCTCTATCATCGTGATGCAGAAGGTCATTCTCTGCGAAGCCTCGAAATTCAGGCCCGAGAATGCGCACACTATGAGCAGTGGGATCCAGCCCCACCGGGCTATGAGCGGTGATGGTAAAACGATGCCAAAAGGCCGATTGAAGGAGATCTGCCGAGACAAGCTGGCGGACTCGTTCAAGTGAGTCGATGGTTTCCTGAATCGTCTCCGATGGACAACCATACATGAGGTAGGCGTGGATCAGAATGCCGGCTTCTTTGAACCCGGCGGCGACCAGCGCGGTCTGATCGACGGTAATGCCTTTTTTCATACTATCCAGCAGCCGGTCTGAGGCTGCCTCAAGACCCGCCGTCACTGCGATACAACCGGAGGCGGAGAGAAGGCGGCAAAGGTCCGGCGAAAAAGCAGTCTCAAAGCGGATATTCCCCCACCAGGTGATATCGATCCGTCGCTCCAAGAGGGCAAGGGCCAAGGACTTCAATGCTGATGGTGGTGCTGCCTCATCAACGAAGTGAAACCCTCTCCTGCCCGTCTCAGTGACGAGTTGTTCGATTTGCTGGATGAGCCGCTCGGTCGGTGTCATCTCGTAGCGACTAATATAGGTGAGCTCTATATCGCAGAACGTGCATTGTTTCCAATAGCAGCCGTGTGCCACGGTCAGTTTATTCCAATGGCCCTCAGACCAGAGACGATGCATTGGATTGGTACTGTCGAGAATGGTCAGGTAGCGATCCAGTGACAGCCCGCGGTAGGTTGGACAACCGATGTCGTTCATCGTGAAGTCACGTGACAAGGGATCATCGGCATAGACCACGCGATCGCGATGGCGATACATCGTGCGGCACAGAGATCGGCTGGGGCGCAAGTCGGAAATATGTTCAATTAGGGAGAGGAGGGGTCGTTCACCGTCGTCGAACGTCATAAAGTCGACATAATCAAACACGCGAGGGTCGGTAACTCGGCGCAATTCCGTGTTCACATAGCCGCCGCCGATGACCACAGGCAGATCAGGACGGTGCTGCTTGAGCGCCTTAGCAATGAGGAACGCCCCATAGAGATTACCTGGAAACGGTATGGAGAGGCCGACCAGCGACGGATTGAGGCTGTTGACGTGTTCCCAGAATGCATCCAGGAGCCATTCATCGGTCAGACTCGGAGGCTCCTCCAAAGCGGTCACGATTTGATCAAACGATGAGGCGCTGTGTCCGATATGTTCTGCATATCGGCTTAAGGCGAAGTGCGGTGCAATGGTGGCTTGTACCAAATCGGCGAGATCCTCGATGAAGAACGTCGCCCATTGTTTGGCCCTGTCGGCCATTGACACAGAACGCGCAAATTTCTTACGACCACGGAATCGTGGACCCTGGGGCAGGACGCCGGGTTGAATCAAGCGAGCGGCGATTTCAGGAGTCTTGCCCTGTAAGAAGGCGACGACTGGTCCGATCATTGTCACGTAGGTCTGTTCGTTCCTCATCATGCCGAGCGCTTCCTTGGGGAGGGAACCCTCCCGGCCGTGAAGTTGTCGAAAGACAGTTCGGATCCCCTCGGGGCTGAATAGGCGCAACGCCATCTCGATGCCCAAGTCGGCTTGCGCTGTCTCGATTCCACGGGACTGAAGAAACCCAGTTAAATAGGCGGTGGATGGATAAGGGGTGTTCAGCTGAGTCAGCGGAGGAAGTACCAACAAGATAGGAGAACACAGCATGGCCTCGACATAACATACAGCTCGGCGGGAAAGCTACGTCTCAGAAAGGTGAAGTGTCGACTGATCGGCAGAGGCGGTACATGCGAAGAGCCATCGGCCAATTCCAAAGGTAGTCGGCGTTTCCGGGGATGCTATTGCGTGGCGTGTGGCGAATGGCGATGGTCAACTACTTCTTTATATCCAGGATACTGCCGAGTAAGGCATCTCCTGTTCGTAAGGTCTGGAGATTTGCTTCAAAGCTACGTTGAGCCATAATCTGCTGCACCACTTCCTCGCCCAGATCCACGTTCGAGAGCTCGACCATGGTTTGATTGCCGCCTGTGTCGCGAAGAACGCTTGGACCGGATGAGTCGTCTTTCTCAACAACAGGGAGGATCCCACCGCTCGGGATTTCGACGAACTCCGTTCCGGATTTCTTGAAGCCGTCGGTATTGACGTTGGCGACATTGTGGGCCACGACCTCAATCTGCCTGCCGAAGGCAGTCAGGGCCGAGAGAGCTGTATGGATGGCGGAAATCATGCGGCACCTCCATTCTGGTGAGGCTGGAATGTAGCGGAAGGCACCGGGGGAGCGGGAGGGAAACCTTGATCGGTCAGGTCATCGGTTGTGTGGCAGCTAGGCTGACCCTGGAACATGTTCCGTCCCTGTTCAGGTCCCTCGGCTTTGCGTCCCACCCTCTCGGGTGGTTTGCCTTTTTCACCCTGTCGAAAACTGTATCGGCCGTTTGACCGATGACTTGAGCATCTGATTTGGTTCAAGTGTAGGAGAGATCGATCTGCGGCAACTGCGGACGACCGCCACGAACCGGCAGAATCGAGCCTATACGGTACAGCGGGTGGTTCGCATATGACCACGAGTGGTGGCCACGGTTGGTCGCCTGCGGCATGACCTTGCCAAGTTCAGCAATTCAGAAAACGCACCTAGGTACCGATAAGGTAGGGCTGATAGACCGAGTGCTTTGTGCCGGTGGAGCAATAGTGACGCAGGTCAACGGATGACGATTCCTGCCGCACCCATTCCCGAGTATCCTTCCAGTGGTTCGCCGGCTTGGCTGTCGACCCGGGAGGATGCCTCCCTCATTCTCGAGACTTCGACAGAAGCGATCTTTCTTACGGACCAAGAAGGTCGCATCCTATTTCTCAATCCTATCGCAAAACAACTTGTCGGCAGAATGCGAGATCTGATCGGACTGGGGTTTCACGACATTATCGGATGCCTTACGCCAGGCGAGAGTGAGGTAGCTCAGTGCCCGTTCACTCGGATGGTGAATACCGGCGAGCATGTCGTGATCCCTTCCCAGTTTTGGAATCGAGAGGATGGGAGCCGGTTCGAGTTGTCACTCTCGTTCTGGCCGAGAACGCTACAGGGTGTGCAAGTGGGTGGCCTGGTGGTTGTTCGCGACGTGACCGACACGATCGAGATACAGCGGGATGTCGATCGCGCCGCACGGCTGGCCGAGGATGCGCCGAATCCTATCGTGGAATTTGACTCGATGGGTGCCATGCTCTATGCCAACAGCGGGATGTTGAATTTGATGGGGCAATGCGGACTGCTCGAGGCCGGGATCGAGGTGATGTTCCCTGGTAATCTATCGGCGATGCTCCATGAGTGCCTCGTGACCAATTCCACGCTGTTGCGGATGGAACATGCCGTAGCTGATCGAGTGATTGCCTGGTCGTTCTTTCCTTTGAAAGAGTTGGCGTTGGTCCGTGCGTATGGACTTGATATCACCTCGGATGTGGTCTTGCGCCGTGCAAAAGAAGCAGCCGAAGAGTCGGCCCGAGCGAAGGGAATCTTTCTCGCCACGATGAGCCATGAGCTTCGGACCCCGATGAACGGGGTGCTGGGATGCACGCAACTCCTCAAGGACTCCTCGCTCACCGATCAGCAGCGGGAGCTGATCGAGACGATGCATCGCTCCGGAGAGGCATTGTTGGCGATGGTGAACGACATTCTCGATTTTTCAAAGATCGAAGCCGGCAAGATGACTCTGGAAGTGGCTGATGTCAATCTGCGGGCACTGATCCGCGACGTTGCGACATTGGCGGAGGGGTTGGCTGCCCAAAAAGGTCTTACTATTTCGGTGAAGATTGATGCCGATGTTCCGGAGGAGCTTCGAGGCGATCCGATCCGGCTGAGACAGATCCTCTTCAATCTCGTCGGGAATGCGATTAAGTTCACAAAGCATGGAGGGGTCACAATTGCAGTGTCGCTGGGGTCGAAACGGCAGGAGAGCTCGGAGACCGTGTTTCTGCAGTGGAGCGTGCAAGATACGGGCATCGGGTTGACCCCAGAGCAACAAGCCCAGCTGTTTAAGGCCTATGTACAAGCTGATCTATCGACCGCGAGACGATTTGGGGGAACAGGTCTTGGTCTCATGATCTGTCGTCAACTCGTCGAGTTAATGGGAGGGACCATCACTGTCGACAGCCGGTTCGGTCATGGCAGTACGTTCGCCTATACCACCAACCTCCTTCCGGCCATTCATCGAGATCCCGCAGTGTCTTCCCTGGGCACGGGTCAACGCGGTGCGGGCGAACCGCTGGAGCCGCTGCGCGTCCTGGTCGCGGACGATAATGAAATCAATCAGGTTGTCGCCTGTAAGTTTCTGCAAAAGCTTGGCTGTCAGGTCGAAGTTGCTCGCACGGGCTGTGAGGCGGTGGAGGCCATCACCCGAACGGCCTATGACGTGGTGTTGATGGATTGTGAGATGCCCGAGATGGATGGCTTTGAAGCCGCTAGGGAAGTTCGTCGTCGCGAGAAAGAGACGTTGAATCACCTACCTATCATGGCCCTTACCGGTCATGCATCCGACGAGGATACCCAGAAGTGTCGCCGGGCCGGGATGGATAAAGTTATGACCAAGCCGTTGACGTTGTCGGCGCTTCGCGCAAATCTCCAAGAGTTGTTACGGCACGCCGATCGTTGATTCCAGAGAGCACCCCGATACCTCGCCTGTTCGATAGCGGTGGACTCTGCCGAGCTACTTCGGTACAGTGGGCGCATGAATACCGGCTCCGCTTCCGATCGATTTCTTCTCTATGGCGACTTCAACTGTCCCTTCTGTTACGCGCTGCACGAACGGCTGCACGACTTGAGTTTGATCGACCGGTGTGAGTGGCGTGGAGTACAACATGCACCGCAGTTGCCTCGCCCTATGAAGCCCTGGAGCGGCTCGTTGGGGACCGAATTGCGGCACGAAGTCGCGATGGTGCAGCGGTTGGCACCGGGATTGCCGATCGCGTTGCCGCCTGGGAAACCGAATACTCTGCCGGCGATCGAACAGGCGGTTGCGCTTCTACGAGAGGATGTACGGAAGGGGATGGACTTTGTTCAGCAAACCTACCGTGCTTTCTGGTGCGACGGTCGAGACATTTCTGATCCGTTAATTTTGAAGCAGTTGGCGGGAGAAGATTTCGCTGAAGACAGTGATGGGCAGAACGAAGTCATCGCACAGAAATGGGAAACTGCTTGGCATGCGACAGGTCAAAATGGAGTTCCCCTCCTCGTGTCTCCAGACGGCGATCTGCTCGTCGGTTGTGTGTCTGAGGAGCAGGTTCGACAGTTCTTTCTGTAACCGATTTACGTCAGGAGCCGAGAGGGAGTTCTGTCGAGGAACGTCAATTCGGCAACTGCTGATTTATCCAGGTCACCTTTACCCGTTTCAATGAGTCGTCGGTATTGGCTCAACGTCGCCTGTGCGAGCGGTAGGGAGAGGCCGACCCGTTTAGCCAAGTCGAGCGCGATGGCCGAATCTTTGGCGGCGTGGGCTGCCGAAAAGTAACAGTCATGAGCACGTAGCTGCATATCCTCTCCGTCTGTTTCCAATACTCTCGACGCCGCTCCTGTCTGGCTGAATACCTCACGCAGAAGAGTCAGGTCGATTCCCAGCGCTGCCCCCAGTCCTAACCCTTCGGCCAACGCGGCGGTGTTGCTGTTCATCACCATGTTGACGAGCGCTTTGACTTTTGCCGCTTCTCCGGCCGGGCCGACATATCGGACCTTCGCGCCGAGGGTCTCCAGCAGGGGGAGAGCCCGATAGAACACGTCGTGCTTGCCTCCGCACATCAGATACAGGGTGCCCTCGCGCGCTTGGGTTATGCTGCTGGCCATGCAGGCTTCAAGGGTCGCACCACCACGCCGTTCAACCGCCTGTTCAAGGTCGATATGGAGAGCCGGGGTGAGAGTCGCACAGTTGATGAACAGCCGGTTTGTCGCATGAGCCATCAGTCCGGTCGGGTCCTGCTCTGCGTAAATCTCCCGCATCGCATCGTCATCCGATACGACGGTGATGACGATATCCGATACCTCAGCAACACGCGCCGGTGATCTGGCCGCTTCCGAACTCAGCTCTTGTGACAAGAATTCCGACAGGTCGGTATGGCGGTCATGAACCGCCGCGATGAGGTATCCTCCTTCTTTCAATCGGCGGGCCATATTGGCCCCCATTCGACCTACTCCAACGAAGCCGATGCGAGCTTGAGTGTCCGCCATGAGAGAGCATCCTTTCCTGATCCATGCGACCAACGATGGAGATTGAGCTAAAGCTGATGGTCCTCTGTCGATTCAGGAAGAACTTTGGTCCATCGAAGGTTGGTCTTCCCATCGCTCGTGGTAAATCCGTGGTCATGGAAGGCGATGATGCTGACGCGTTGTTGCTGCTTTTGAATAGGTCGGAGTTGAGGAATGCCCTCTTTGGTTTGCACGGTCCCGCGGAACGTATCGACAATCAGCAGGTCGGTCGCGGCGGAGGGCTTGATGGCCCACACGAAGGCGGCGGAACCTCCGGCATACGTGCCGGATCCCTCCCATTGGCCGACGAGGTCAGGATCGACCGTCTTGAGTTGGAAGACCGGCACGCTGGTGGCTTCGCGTCTGAGTTTCCATAGCTCGGCTGGGATGAGCGTTGGGTTTTGATCGATCGAGAGTCTCTTCCAGGTCGCTTGAACACTGCCGGTGCTGGCGAACGAATTCGGAATCGTCTTGCGGTACGTCCCTTTCCATCCAAGGCCCTTAAACGTGTTCGCCCGCTCGAGTGACCACAGGCCTGCTTCAGCGTTCAAGATACCGTCAAACTGCATCATCGATGAGAGCGACCACTTCAGATTAGGCTGAATGATGAGGAGCATGTCATGTTGTGTCGTACCCCTTGTGACATGCGTGTGCCAGGTTCCTACCAGGCTTGTCGGGTCAAACGATGCAGCTTTTTTGGGCCCGGCCTGGATATCAGCAGGGGTGGAGCGCGTATGCGTCAGCGTCACCTGGGCCGGTGAAACGACGGTCTCAGTTTGGGCTCCACGGCTGGGTATGTGGGTTGAGGCTGAGGCAGCGGCTGAGGTTGTGGCTGATGGAGGGAGAGTCGCCGTTGAGGACGCTCCGTACCGAGCTGCAGCGGCCCTTCCCAACTGAGTGACAGACTCACCGAGCTGTTGCTGTCTGGTCGAAGCAAGAATCACGGTCACGACTGCATCTTTGTGCATGAAGGTCAGTCTGGACAATGTCGGAGAGGAGTCAATTCTCACCGCTCCGTCGCCCAGGCCGGGAATGAGATGGCTGTCACGGCGCAGGCGCTCCTTATTGAACCATGTCCGCCGTTCCTTCCCAGGTGATTCATCAAGCTGGACCGTGACGGAATTTCCATCATTACGCTTGGCTTTGAAGATACAGGTTGTCGGATCGGTCAACGTCCCGTCCTGAACCGGTTCCCCGAGCGCCCCTTCCGCGTCTGTAGCGGTCATTAAGGAACAAGGGGATGACTTTGATCCGAACAGACTGGATGACTCACTGCATGAAAGCAGTAAGGGGGCCAGTCCGAGGAATGTGTAGGGTAGTACTCGTGAGAACATCGCAATGTTGCCTCAATGGTCCTTGGCCCCGGATTGTACCGTGAATAAGTTGAGGAGTGCCAGATGTGCTCGAGCGCGGCAGTCTATGTGTGTTGGTACGCAGGAGTCCTCTGGTCGCGAGGAGAAGGTGACGGCACACAACAATCAGCCGGCCACGAACCTCAAGGCCACGCCGTTGATGCAGTAACGGAGACCGGTGGGCCTCGGTCCATCCTTAAACACGTGGCCCTGGTGGCCCTCACATCGCGCACAATGGACTTCCGTTCTGGGCATGAAGAGTTTGAAATCCGTTCGGCTTTCGATCACACGCGGATCGATCGGCTGCCAGAAGCTCGGCCAACCGGTACGGCTGTCGAACTTATGCTCGGATGAGAAGAGCGGCAGGTCGCAACCGGCGCAATAATAGATCCCTGATTGATGATTCTCATGCAGTGGGTTGACGAACGCTCTCTCCGTATCCTCGTGCCGCAAGACACGATAGGCGGCAGCCGGGAGCTGTTTTTTCCATTCTTCATCCGTCTTGGTGACTTTAACGATGGAATCGATCTGAATAGTAGGCGGCATTGTATTTCTCCTTCATCGGTGGTGTGATGTTTCTCAGTCGGACGGTGCGCCGAAGTCTTACAGGGTTCTTAAAAACAGCTCCGTCGCCCTTTGACTATAAAATGGTACGGTTCAGGAACCCGGAATGCAAGGGCTCAAGGTAAGGCCTCATTCGCATGAGTTCTGCGAAGCAGCCGCCACATTTCTCTGAATGACGGATGGGGCTCTGTCAGCTCCGGGTGGGCAAGGTCGATCTGAATGTCATAAAGAGAAGAGTTCACGTTCTTGACTTGGGCGACCGGATACCAACATTCATACCGTTGTTCCCAGCGGTCGCGATACGCTAACCGTAGATGGCATCGGCTTAATAATTTCATGCGGATCGGCTCATCTTGGCCCAGGACGATGGGAACTGAGTGACGTTGATAGCGAGGGCCTTGGGGATGAATGCGTTGGACCGCAAAATGCCCCTCCCATCCTGCCAACTGGACGATACAATCATGGGCTGCTCCACGGCCTACGTTTTCCACCTCGGGTGTCAACGTGACCACCGCTCCGGCATTCATCGCCGACAGGTTGGTGATGCGAAGCGCCGGTAGATGCTGTTGAAACTCCTGCTTGATCCTGCCGACGAACCTATACAGCACGGAAACACCCACGCCACTGACGACGAGTACAACAACGAAGATGATCAGCAAGGACCAGTCCACGGTGAAGTTGTCCTTAGGAACGACGCGTCTCTTGATCTGGAACGGGGAAACCCTACGTGGAGGAGAGGCGACTGTCAACTGAGAGCCTGCGCAGATGAAGCCGTCACCGACCGACCTCTGCCAGTCCATCTATTCCTTCTGCGTATTACGTTTTAACCCAGGCGGGGTACTACATGAACAGCGTTACAAGATAGGTTTGAGTGATGGCAACATCCAGAAACGCTTAAGCGGCTTTGCGGCCGTCGGTCAGAGCAAACAGTTTGTCGGTTACTGCGATATTCGCTTTGATCTTCCGAGCGAGGGCCGTGCCTTTTGCACTGAGCTGTAGCTTGACGACCTTCCTATTCGAGTTGCCCTGTGGCTTGCGTATCCATCCCTGTCTCTGAATCAGCTGGACGGTCTTGACCGCTGAGAGATTCTGAAGACAGAGCGCCGAAGCGATCTCCATCACCTCGCATTGAGGATGCCGGTCAAGATAGAGCAACATACTTGCTTGGAGAGGAGAGACGCCAAGCGGGTGTAAGCGATGACGGAAAAAGCCTTGAAGACGGAGCACAGTTTCAAGGGTGGAAGGCTGGGCGTGGTTACTTTGAAACGGATTCACAGAAGAAGTATAGCGGAAGATCGTAGAACCGGAAAGGAATAGCAACAACTCTCGTAAGTTCTTAAGGTCTTAGCGATCATCGAGTCGGCGAGCAGTGACCGCGCGTCAATCTTAAGCGTGTCTCTGTCCCTCTGCTGAAAGCTACGAAAGATTTTTCTCTTCGACGGTGATGTCTCCCAATTTCGAAATCTGAATTCGCTTGCCGGGATTCTTGAGGACCTTCGGGATCACCTTGTGTTCTACGAAATGCTGCAACTCCGCGCCAGAAGTGCGGTCAGCTAAAAACTGTTCATTAAAGACCAAGTGCCAAGACTGCTTCTCGACGCCGTGGTGAAAGCCAAACGTTGGTCTGATAGTCTGAGTGAACTTGATGCCTACAAAGTGTTTTTCGAGGCATTCTTGTATGGTCCGAATTGTACTTGGATCAATACCATATTTATCTCTGTCCATAGATTGCTCCATAACTGAGGCCGGCACAGGCGCTTTGAAGGGGGAGGCTCAGAGTCAACGCGAATCGCATGACGCACCTCCGTGGGGTGCCCGCTATCCGGACGGGTGGCAGCGGCCACGTGCTTTCAGTAGCGCGACGCGGCTCACACATTTCCTTTATCCGAGCGAGGAGCCAGGAACCTGGCCATCCACGATCTGTCGGCCATAGACAAGGCATTGGGCTGTGGCTTCATCCTCCGTCGCATACCGACCTGTCTTCACGAAATGCCGACTGTCCTCCTCGTCCTCAGTGGCCCAGGAAATGAAGACATTCAATTCCCATTGGCCTGTATCCACGAGTTGCCGAGGCGCAGGTTGAATGGTGTACCCGTTATAGGTCACGGCTTGGGTCATTTGCGGTTGGACCTTATCGAACTACTTCTCCTTTGAAATATGGCGGAGGGGGCGAGATTTGAACTCGCGGATGAGTTACCCCATCTCCGGTTTTCAAGACCGGCACGTTCGGCCGCTCCGTCACCCCTCCAAACCAAGCTCTGCTCGTGCCGCACGTCTCACCAACCATGCGTACGGATAGATACTTTAAGGTATGCGGCGTTACGTCTATGAAGCTGGCTTCCTGACACGCCGTGCAAAACCCTGGACGGCAGTATACGGCCTTCTGTTGGGCTTGGTAAACACCCTTTGTATTTTCCTTAGCCCGGATAATTCACGACACGTGACACAAAAAAGCCATCGAGGCTCCGAACTGTGCTATAGGAGCGGTGTTCAGGCGCTTCTACACACCGTGGAGGAGAGACCCGATGGCGACAGACTGTATACCCCAAGTGACGTTTGAA
>PHGD01000196.1 GCA_011090425.1 Nitrospira sp. LK70
CAGCAGGCAATTGGGACCACTGATGGTCGGTCGCCAAAAACCCGACGCACACAGTTGGCCCAGGAGCGACGATCGTCGAGCGACGCGACCCACAGGTCGAGTCAATATAGCTACAACAGTGTCCAAGAAATCGGGAGCGGTACAACCGAGAAAGATGCTAAGGATAACCGGCCAGATCATCGATAGAGTTCCAAGAACTAAGGCCAGGGTTATCGCCGCCAACGTCTGCTGAACGAACTGGCTCTTGACCGTGATCATAAGGCCCTCCTTACTTTGCTCTCCACTGGAACATATTGTCTCTATGAAAGCGGCTCGACACTGCGTGTTTATACGCAAAGACCATGCCGCGAAGAATCGGCGAGGAGGTGTGCGAATTCCGAAGAATTGCCCTGTTGTTTCTGTACGTAGTAATACAACGAGGCGTATCTCTTTCGATACACGAGGATCTGAATGGATTCAGTGGAGGTGTGCTGGGTCGTTGCCTGCGCGATCAAAGACACAGATGCTGGGCGTGAAGTGAAGGGATCAAAGGGAGGACAAACTTGAGGTCGGACCTCGAACCATGCAGAACATAGAGTGCAGCGCTTTCATCCTCGCAGTACCCGAGAATCTTCTGGTGCGCCTGTTAGTGGTGCTCGCCTCACCATCCGCGCGAATCTTGCCACCTGGAGTGGGAATGGAGTTGACAACCAACCGCCTTGTTCTGCCTTTGCGAAACCGCTAGGATCCACGCCGTATGCTCAGCATCCACATTCTACCCTCACTAAAGCTTCACACCTGGCCGTTCCGTCGCACCGATGACTAGCCCACCCGAGCGCCCTACGTCTGCGGGACTGGCGCTGGCTGCGCTTGGTGTCGTGTACGGCGATATCGGAACCAGTCCTCTGTATGCGCTGCGCGAATGCTTTCACTTCTCGCACGGTTTGTCCGTCACCCTCCCAACGATTACCGGCCTTCTCTCGCTCATCATCTGGGCCCTGCTGCTGGTCGTGACGGTGAAGTACTTGCTGTTCGTCATGCGAGCCGACAATCAAGGCGAAGGAGGCATTTTGGCGTTGATGGCCCTGGGGCAACGTCATCGAGAAGAGTCCGCCTTCCCCTTGCGGATCGGCCCAGTGATCGCCATCGGCTTGCTCGGGGCTTCGTTGGTCTACGGCGATGGGATCATCACGCCGGCCATCTCGGTCTTGAGCGCCGTGGAGGGGATCGAGGTCGAGACGACGGCCTATCGCCCCTATACGCTGCCGATTGCCATCGTAATATTGCTCGTCCTCTTTGCGATCCAGTCGCGCGGAGGTGGACGACTCGGCAAATGGTTCGGCCCGATCATGCTGTTCTGGTTTCTCACGCTCGCCGCCTTGGGGATCAAGAGTGCGGTCCAGACACCAGAAGTGTTTGTCGCGGTCAGCCCCTACCATGCCGTCCAGTTCCTGCTGGAACATCCTGCGCAAGGCTTCGCGGTATTGGGGAGTGTGTTTCTCGTCTTAACAGGAGCCGAAGCTTTGTATGCCGACATGGGGCACTTTGGGAAGGCCCCCATTCGCCTTGGCTGGTACAGCGTGGTGTTGCCGTCGCTTGTCCTGCAATACTTAGGGCAAGGCGCTTTGCTGGTCCGGCAACCGGAGGCGATCACGAATCCGTTCTACTTTCTTGCACCGGGATGGTTGCTCCTGCCGTTGGTCATACTGGCGACGATGGCGACCATCATCGCCTCTCAAGCAATGCTGAGCGGAGCGTTTTCCCTTACCCATCAAGCGATTCAGTTGGGTTATCTGCCGCGGATGGACATTCGGTACACATCCGCTTCCCAAATCGGGCAAATCTATGTGCCGGCCATGAATCTGTTCATGCTGATCGGCACCGTCGGCCTGGTCGTCCTCTTCGGCACCTCCAGCAATTTGGCCGCTGCATACGGGATCGCGGTGGCCGGCACGATGGTCACTACGACACTGTTGATCTTCATCGTTGCACGACGCCAATGGAAATGGGGCTGGCCGGCCGTAGTGCTCATCACCAGTCTCTTCCTGGTTATGGATCTCTCGTTTTTCAGCGCGAATGTGCTGAAGATTCCTAACGGCGGGTGGGTACCACTGGCCCTCGGCGCCGGTCTGTTTCTCTTAATGACCACCTGGAATGGCGGTCGTCGGCTGATCGCGAAGCACCTCTGGAGCAAAATGCCGCAACTGACGGCCTATCTGAAAGAGGTGCTGGCACAGCCACTCTCCCGCGTCCCGGGTACGGCTGTCTACTTGACCCAGTTTCCCGACCTCACACCGCCATCCTTCGTACAGAACGTGCGACACAATAGGGTGCTCCATGAAGAACTGGTCTTCCTGACGACGGCGACCGCCCGCGTTCCAACAGTCACCGGCAGCCATCACGTCCGCGTCGAACCTCTCGCCAAGGGTGTCCGCCGGGTCGTGGTGCAATACGGGTTCATGGAGACACCAAACATTACCCGCTTACTCACAGCGTGCCGGACACAAGGGTTGGATCTGGACTTTCACCATGCGACGTTCTTCCTGAGTCGCGTTAATTCACTCGCAACACCGAAGCCCGGTATGGCGCTCTGGCGGGAACGACTCTTCATCTTCCTCAGCCGCAACTCCCAACGCGCGAGTTCCTTCTTCCATATTCCCGCTGAGCAGGTC
>PHGD01000016.1 GCA_011090425.1 Nitrospira sp. LK70
CAAACCCAGCGTGTCCTGTCCCGGTGAGCCGCTCTTCTTCGGTGGAGCCGGACTCGAAATGTCCGAGACCCAATTCCCCGATGGATACGGCGTGAAGCTGTCGGCAACCGACAAATTGATGACGGTCGTCGCCTTCTATCACGGTGCCCCACCCACCAAAGACGTCATTACAACGTTCACGATGTATTTTGCGCCGAAGATCAAACCGGTCAAGGAGATGGAGGTCTATCAGGTCGGCGTCAACATCGTTTGCTTCACCAAGTTCGGCGACCGCCCGCCGGATCAGACAGACGAAGGGATCGAACTCGGGGCAGGTGTCCAAGTCCGTACGGCACCATTGAAGTTTAGTATGGATGGCTGCGTCAAATACGCGTATCCCCACGGCCACGATGAATTGCTCCTGATTGCATTGGAGAATAAAACCAAGGGAGAGACCCTCCTCCGGACTGTACCGGATGTTGAGCGGGACGGAACGCTCCGCGAATTCTTACCCCATCAAGTCTATAAGGACGTCCGGGGTTTCCCCATCTCCAAAGAGGATGACTATGAAATGGTAATGGTCTACCATCATTCGCTACAGAGAACTGAACTCCAACATGGCATGGGCAATTACTTGCTATACATGACTCCAGGGGCTTGCTCGGAGCAAGGCAAGACTGCCGCCGCGTACTGATCTCCTCTCGCAGGCTTGTCGGCAGGAACCATCCGACAGGCCTGCGAGCATCCCGAAGTTTTCTACCGTCCAAAATTCTGCTTCAAACAGCCCTGTCATCATGGCCCGCACGAAAGAATCGGCCCTCAATGTGAATCGATTGAGTGCATTCGCTGCCATCTTTCGCTCTCCTTTGCCTCATGCCTTCTTTGCCTTAGACAAATACTTCCGAACTTGAACCCAGCCCGTCTGCTGGCTGATACAGCGACGGGACCAATCCAGTTCGTTCCGTCCACGGCAACCAACGTCTACTCATCATTGTACGGAAGACCAAATCCGTTGGATGAAACAGCCCCTCGGGTGTATACTTTCTGACTAGGAATGATACGTAGCCATGTTTTCACCACGACAAACGACGCCCGCATAAGACCTCACGCACCAGACTCATGACTGATCGCAAGGCTCCGCAATCGGGCTCTGATCAATCAATTGTGGCATCGCTGCAACGGCTCACACAGTTCGCGCGGGACATGGGACACCCGGCCAGCCTCCCCGTCATCGCAGGGCGCATACTTTCCAGCCTCTCTGAAGTATCCCGGCACTCTCAGGGTGCGCTCTATGTGTTTGATCGCGACCGCGAATGTTTCTGCCAGGTGGTTTCACAAGGGCAGACCCCTTCGATAGCAGGATCTCCCATCGTTGCCCTCAACCATCCCCTAGTTCAACAACTGGATAACCACCAAGACATCCTCGACTCATACGCCTTGACCGATTCCCTACATGAGGCATCGTTGGACAATACGCCTGGTGCCCAACTCGCCACACTTCCCATCAATCTGGCCATCCCGCTGCTGAATCGAGGAAAATTAATTGCCTTCGTGTTGCTCCAATCCCCGACAGGTCCCACTGTCATTCCTTCCCATACCATGGAACTCCTGGCTGCTATGGCTCAGAATGCCGCCAACGCGCTCGACTCTTTCCTGCTGTACGAGGATCTCGGACAGTCCCAGGCTCTCATGCGACGAACCGATCGATTGCGTTCTTTGGAGACCATTGCCGGAGGTTTCGCTCATGAAATCAGAAACCCCTTGACGTCGATCAAGACCTTCATTCAGCTGGCTCCGGAACGCAAGGATGACAGTCGATTTATCGGTGAATTTGGTCGAATTGTTCTCGAGGACGTCAATCGAATTGAACGGTTGCTTCAGGAGATTCTCGACTACGCTCTATACATGGAGCCTCAGTTGACCGATGAGGATCTGAATGAAATCGTCTCGTCCTGCCTGTACTTCATCCAGGTGAAAGCCGACAAACGAGGGATTAAGATTGAAAAAGATTTGGCGCCTGAGCTGCCCCGTGGCATGTTAGATCGGCAACAGGTCAAACAGGTGCTTTTGAACCTGCTCTTGAACGCGATGGATGCCATGAGCGATAAAACCGGAACCCTTCGTGTACGAACCACTAGGCTCCAGAAAGCGGACGGTGCGGTGTGGTCTCAAATAGAGATCGAAGATACGGGACACGGCATCTCACCAGAAAATCTTGACCACATCTTCGACCCGTTTTTTACCACCAAACACACGAGCGCCATGAACGAAGGAACGGGGTTGGGACTGACCATCGCTCATCAAATCATTCGGGAGCATCGCGGAGAGATTCAAGTTCAGAGCACGAAAGGGATCGGAACGACCTTCCGCATCAAACTTCCCTCCCATCAAGGGTAAAAGGCAAGGAGCGCTTGTGGAAAGCTCGGTTGCTAAGCAACGAATTCTGTTGATCGATGACGATCCCCGAGTCCGTGCCTCTCTGAAGATGGTCCTCGAACCACTCTATGACATTCTCCAAGCTAGTGACGGACATGAGGGGCTCGATGTGTTTCGGAAGGATGAGCCAGACCTCATCCTCCTCGACGTTCTTCTCCCCGGAACCGACGGCCTCGCAGTGCTTCAAACGCTCCGCATGGAGAGTAAGATAACCCCTGTCATCATGATGACAGGCACCAAATCCGTCAAAACAGCCGTCGATGCCATGAAGCTTGGAGCCGCTGACTATCTCTCAAAACCGTTCGACGTCGATGAACTCCGTATCGTCATCGATCGAGTCCTCAACTCCTCCGAATTGGAGCGAGAGGTCAAGCAACTGCGGGCGCAAGTCGTCCAGCGCTATGCCTTCCATAATCTGATCGGCAAAAGCCAAGGCATGCAGGAGATCTACTCAAAAATCGAGCAGGTCGCCGACAGCCGTACCACCGTGCTCATAACGGGAGAAAGTGGCACGGGGAAGGAATTGGTGGCGAGAGCCTTGCACTACAACAGTTCCCGGCGCGAACGCCCCTTCATTGCACTGAACTGCGCTGCTTTGCCTGAAACGCTCATTGAAAGCGAACTCTTTGGCCACGAAAAGGGGTCGTTCACGGATGCCACAGCTCGACGCGTCGGACAGTTCGAGTTGGCGAACACCGGAACGCTGTTCCTGGACGAAATCGGCGATTTAAGTCCCGTCACACAAGCGAAGCTTCTGCGTGTCATCCAAGAGCGAGAATTTACGAGGATCGGGGGGGTTCAGCCGATCAAGGTCGATGTCCGCATTGTGGCGGCGACGAACAAGGATATCGACGAACTGGTTCGAAAGGGGCAGTTTCGAGAAGACCTGTACTACCGCATCAACGTCATTGCACTCTTTCTCCCCCCGCTCCGGGAACGTGGTGAGGATATTCCCCTCCTGGCCAGACATTTCCTCGATAAACGGCTGGAAGCGGAGCGACGTCCTCCGATCGACTTCGGAAAAGACGCTCTGGAGCTTCTTACTCGTTATGCTTGGCCGGGCAATGTTCGCGAGCTCGAAAACTTCGTCGAGCAAGCATTCATCTGGTCGCAACATGCTGCGCAAATCACACCCGAACATTTGCCGACGCTGATGAAGAGCGACTCCCGTTCAACGTCGCTTCGAGACGATACTCTCGCTGGTCGCATGTCGCTTGAAAAAGCCGTGATGGAGTTTGAACGGGAAATTATCCTTGATGCGCTAAAACGAACCAATCACGTACAAACCCACGCCGCGAACTTACTGGGAATCAGCCGCCGGATGCTGAAATACCGAATGGACACCCTCGGCATCGGTCGTCCAGACAATTCCGCCATCCAAGAGCATGCTCCACCCATGCAAGAATGACACACTTATGCACAAGAATGTCACAATTCTGCACATATTTACCTAGTGACCAACAATAAGAATAGATATCCTATTATTATTTGAGGCTACGTATAGTTGTTCATCTCACCATCCACCCCTTTATATTGAAAAGCTCTCTAACATAATGAAAAGGAATGAGAATTGCTTGCTGGCACGTAGTTTGGGATAAACAACGAGCATGGTCACGGCTTCTCGTCAGGCAGGGACACAACCGACAGTCCTCGTAATTGATGATGAAGCGGGGCCCCGCGATGCTCTTAAAGTGATACTTCGCACCTTCTGCGACGTTCGTTCAGCAGAAAACGCCAAGACAGCTCTTGAAGTCCTCGCCCAGGAACCCATTGATGTGATCACGCTTGACCAAAAACTCCCTGATCGTCACGGACTCGACCTTCTCAAAGACATAAAGCACCATCGCCCCGAGGTAGAGGTCGTTATCGTCACGGGATACGGGAGCCTGAAGTCTGCCATGGAAGGTATCCGCCACGGAGCCGCTGGGTATTTGCTTAAACCTTTCAATGTGAATGAACTGACTACCCTCATTCGGCAGACGATGGACAAGAAACGCCGACTCGACTTTCTTCGACGCTGTCTTCTGACACTCACGGATCTTTGGGGTTCAGAGGAAGAGAGCACACGAGCATGGGATCAGGTCAAGACGGGATATGCTGCATTGTCCGACCCACAAGGCGACGTCGCCTTACAGCACGACGACATGAACCTGCTTCCACTCTTGTCCGATATTTTGGAAGCCACAGACCGTCAATTACTCAATCATTCCAGCCGAGTGAGTTTCCATGCCACGTTGATGGCCAGCCGACTCAATCTGACCGCCTCCGAGCAAGAAGCATTGGCCCTAGGGGCCCTTTTGCATGACATAGGGAAAACCAGCATCCCATCGTATAGGTTTTCAGAAGACCAGATCCTTCCGTCCGGCGAAGCATCCCTCTGTAGGGAACACCCCGACAGAGGCGCACGGATGATTGCCCCATTGGGTTTACCTATTGAGGTGGGACAAATCATCGCATCCCATCACGAGCAATGGGATGGACAAGGTTACCCTCGTGGACTCCGAGGCACGGATATTCCGTTGTTGGCTCGGATTGTCGGCATCGCTCAAACGTTCGATCATCTGACCGCCGACGTACCTGGGCGCGTCGCTCTCCCACTGGATGCCGCCATCCGCCGGCTCTCCCTTCAATCCCATGAGCATTTCGATCCGCTGTTGCTGGAATTCTTCTTACAGGTCGTGAAGGACTCGCCCCTCTCGCCTCCCGCCCTGGACATCGCTCCCGCCGCTTGATCTATTCCTGCGTTTCGGCGATCAACTCTGCTGCCGCAGATCGTGCCTTTTGAGTGATTCGCTCTCCACCAAGCATGCGCGCAATTTCTCCCTCGCGACTCATACCGGTCAACGAACGCACCGTCGTGACCGTCCGTCCCTTCACTTCCGACTTTTCAACCGAGAAATGATGTTGAGCTTGAGAGGCGACCTGAGGAAGATGCGTGATGCACAACACTTGATGGTATCGGCCCAACTCCCTTAGCCGTTTCCCGATCGTGGCCGCAACAGCCCCTCCGACCCCTGTGTCGATCTCATCGAAGATCAGGACCGGCACATGATCGACATCGGCAAGGACGGATTTCAACGCCAACATAACACGCGATAGTTCGCCGCCGGATGCCACACGAGATATCGACTTCATCGGCTCACCGGCATTGGCCGACAGCAGAAACTCGACACGATCGCTTCCATCAGGACCGTAGACATCGGCAGATCCGATCGGCATGACTTGAACAAGAAACTGGACCGATCCCATTTTCAGCGCGCTGAGCTCTTTGTCCACCAATTTCGTCAACCGCTTCGCTGCTTCCGTTCGCTGTTCTGAGAGCGTTCGCGCCAGCACCGACATGTTTCGTTGTTGTTCATCAATGAGATGATCATACCGATCGAGCTCGCTGTCTGCTCCTCGAAGTTGTTCCAGGTCGTGCTTCACCCGGTTATGCGTCTCCAGGACAGCTTCTATCGTCCCTCCGTATTTCCTTTTCATCCTCTGGATGACGGCCAAACGATCCTCGATCGCACTGAGTCGCATGGGGTCGGCGTCCAAGCCCTCGGCATAACGACGAAGCGAATCGGCGACTTCTTTCAGGAGCACCTTGGCCTCGGAGGCAAATCGAAGGGTCTGCTGCATCCCAGGATCAATCTGAGACAGTTCTGCCAATACGCGCTCCATCGACACCAGGTTCGCCAAGATACCTTGCGCGTCGTCGTGAATTCGTTCCTGAGCTTCTGATGCCAGCTCAGCCAGACGTCGCGACGATCCCAACCGATGTCGTTCGGCTTGCAGTAACTCTTCCTCTCCGATTCGACAGGCAGCCTCATCCAATTCCTGCTGTTGAAAACGCAACAAATCCTCTTGCTGGGCTCGCTGCTGCAGCCTAGCCGCCAGCTCAGCTCGTGCTTCACGGAAACGTATCCAAGTACAATGGGTCGTTCGATACTGAGACCGCAGCTCCAGGAGACGGCCATAGGCATCCAGAACCTCGAGCTGAGCGGAGTTGGACAAGAGCGATTGTTGGTCGTGCTGGCCATGAATATCGATGAGCGTACCGGCGAACCCTTCCAGCACATGGACCGGGCTTAAGACTCCATTCAAATAAACCCGGTTTCTTCCTGATCGGGCAATGATGCGTCGAATGATGAGTTGAGAATCTTGGGATCCCAGGACCTCCTGTGCTCGCAGCCGCTGTAGGAGAGGATGTGCGGGCGGAATCTCGAACGACGCTTCCAGCTGGGCTTCGTCTTCCCCGAATCGAATCTGGTCGTTTGAGGCCCGCCCACCCACAAGAAGGGCCACGGCATCGATCAACAAAGACTTCCCGGTTCCCGTCTCTCCGGTCAACACGGTAAATCCTGAGTCAATAGTCAGACTCAGTCGTTCGATCACAGCAAAATTTGTGATGCGCAGCTCAGTGAGCATGGCTGCGAGGAGAGTACTTAGGCGGTCCCTGCATGTTGAACGAGCAGTGAGTCGATCATCTCTTTGAACTGACGTTTTGGCCTGGCACCCACCAGCTTCTCAACCTGCTGGCCGTTTTTAAAGAAAAGAATGGTGGGGATACTCATCACCTGATAACGTCCCGCGACCTCTGGATTCTCATCGGTGTTCAGCTTTCGAACTTTGAGCTTTCCGGCATATTCCTGGGCCAATTCGTCGACGATGGGAGCCACCATTTGGCAGGGACCGCACCACACGGCCCAAAAATCAACCATGACAAGTTCAGAAGCCTTCATGACTTCGGCATCCCAGGTGGAATCTTCGACTTTCAAGACATCACCAGCCACGTCTGCACCCTCCTTCAATGTTGAGATCATGAATACGCACCAACGTTGGCATCGTACCCCACCATTGTTTTTACTGTCAAATACGGTCATCGGCCGGTTTGAGCTCCGGGCAAGGTCTCGCCAGTTTCCGCAGCCTGCGGAGGCAGGCCATAGGGACCTCCCGGCGCCGCCCAAGGAAGACCACGCTCACCCCACAGGAGCGGGCTCAAGAGAGTCCGTATCACACGCGTCCCGGAGTCCTCGGTCCAGCCGATCCCGGTGAGGCTCAACATGAAGCTGTACTGCTCGCGGTCCGGGAATTTCATAAAATAAAACCCCACCGACCAACACTTGCAGGGGTTCTGATAGAGCGCAACCGTATCCACTTCCGGAACTAGTCCGCTTTCGACGTCATAATAGGCCTTTGCCCCGAAGGTCCATCCCCAAGGGGTGCGGAACGCGCCGCCCATCGTGGCAAACAGGATTCCATTGGCCGGAGCAAACACTTCATTGAACGAAATGGCATTCCAAATATCCCCTCTCCGTACCCGCGAGCCGTCTCGTGCGTAACGCTGGCCCACCTCGACATACCAATTGGTTCCTTCTTGAAAACGAAGGTCGGTGTTGATTTGACTGAACCCGAGTTGGTAGGGATCGACGAACGCATCGATCGTCAGATACCGATTGATCGGCGGGCGTAGCGCCCAGGCCTGGGACGCGGGTCCGAATATCGGCGCACCCATTTGGGAGAGTCCGAATTGCGACGGAAGATTGTTGCCGATGACGGCCCGCATCCAGATATCAGAAAACCTTTTCCCTTGAATCGGCACGGTCGCCGGTTGGAGCGGCTGGGTAATCGTTCCTATGGCGGGAGGAACGCCGGAGTCGTAATCAGCCGCCATCGTCTGCACATCACCGACATGATAGCTCTGGGCCACCATCAGATCGAGCCAATTGAAAGCGTTTCGCTTGCCGGATTCCAAGAGACGGCTGCGCAGCATGTAGGTCAGCAGATTCTTCCCCGGCAGATCATCGACTGCGTCGATTTGAGGCAGATTGGACTGGTTGGTCACAGGAACATACTCGTAGGTGACCCTCGGTTCGATCGTATGCAGAAGACTGTTTCCATCAGCCAGTGGGAACCGGCGTGCCAGCTTCGAAGTCGCATCCAGTCCCAGCCAAAACGTTTCTCGATTCTGCGCCTCATCATTTTGTATGCCCCTGGTATAGTACACCTCACGAAACTTCGCCTGGGGGCGGAGTCCAATCATCCGCCCGAGATGAAACACCTCGGTCGAAATACCCGGAACCACGTTGATCCGACTGAGTGTAAATCCTTCCTGTCGGAACCAATAGACCTGTTGCCCGTCCATGCCGAAGAGGACAGGTGAATTGAACAATGAGACATAGGGTAGGTTATAGCCGGCCTCCGGGAGACGTTGGAACGTGTCCGCTCCTCCCAGTTGTAACGGCTGTAGATAAAGCCCCAGGAGATAGAGATTGCCGTAGGGCAAGCGCTGGGTCGCCAAGAAGTTTGATTCAGAACTCGGTAGCGCTCGGAGCGCTCCGGAATTGCTCAACTGATTCAAAATCTGTGGGTCTGAAAGCAAATTCGCGTTGGCTCGGAGCAAGAGGGTATCGGTGATGTATTGCGTATGGGTTCCGGTAAGCACCGCCCGTCCCTCTTTCGCAGGTTGCCCGCTTTCGCTGGCACCGGAGACGTTGGGAAGCTCCAGCTGTTGTAGATAGCTCACAAACCACTGGCCGCGAGATCGCCGGTCCAGAGCATACCGATACAGAAAATCCGACCCATACCCTAGGTTACTGTAGTACGATGGGGTCACCGTCAGATCGTGACTCGGATTGATCGCCCAAAAAAAGCTCTGTTTCACGTGGAATCCGAATCGATTATCATAGGTCGGGATCGGCATCAGAAATCCGGTTCGTCGTCTGTTCATCGGATAGGAAAAGAAGGGCACTGGAATCGTAGGCACGTCTAATACGCAGAACCAGGTGCCCTTCAATCCCAACGTGTCCCCGAGCGTCAGATCCAGATCTTTAAACCGAAAGCGCCAGGCCGGCACTTCTCCATCTTGCGCATCACAATTCGTAAAACTGCCGTCTTTCGCTCGGTAATGATATTCGGAAAATCTCTGTAGGAGGCCGCCGGATATTGAGGAGTTGGTCGTCGGAACGTAGAGCCGGCCATGCGTCACGACGCCGGCCTCAGTATTGATATTGAGATCCATCCGCTCAGCCGTCACGTCAGCCTGCGGGTCTGTTAAATGGACATGGCCGACGGCGGTGAGAATCCCCGGCAAGGCTTGAATGGTAGCGTGGTCAGCCGTCAGCTTGATCGTTCCCTGCTGAATCACGACCGATCCGTTCGCTTCGAAGACGTCTTCCTCTTGTCGATAGTCGATACGTTCTGCCGTGATGTCGAGAGGAGCGGATCCAGCGGAGGATGTTCCGGCACCCACTCGGTTGTCTGCCGCTGATCCAGGAAACGGAACGACAACGAGGGCGGCGACGGCGAAGAAGAGCCGCCAGCGGACCGACGCGAGAGGACCCGCCATGCTAACCACGAATCGGTGACAGCCCACAGCCACGCACTGCCGCTTTGATATCCCCTAGGAGCATCAACGATCCGGCAATACAGATGAGATCGTGAGGCATGGCTCGGCTTCTGGCGACTGTCATCGCGTCCATGGGAAGAACGGCCTCGAGCACCGGTCCCTGCCATTCGTGCAGCGTTGCACGAAGCTCTCGGACCGTAGCAGACCGCGCGAGAGTCGCCTGCGTCAGCACGATTTCCGACACAAAGGGCAACAGTGGAGCAATAAATCCATGTCGATCTTTATCCCGCATCATGCCCCATACGAGGATGATCCGAGAGGTGGAGTGACTGATGGAAAAGTCCTTGAGATACTCCGCGAGCGCATGCGCGGCGGCAGGATTGTGGGCGCCGTCGAGCAGGACCTTTGGATACTCGTCGATCAGCTCCAAACGACCTTCCCATGAGACCGTACGCAGGCCAGCACGCACGGCTATGTCATCCGCGTCGATTCCTGTTCGACCCACCGCTTCAAGGAGTGCCAACGCACAAGCGGCATTATCCAGCTGGTGACGTCCTTCCAGACCGCAGATCAGATTCTCATAGACGCGCGTCACTCCCCGATAGGTGAGTCGCTCAGGACGATGTCCATCAATAGCAAAGTCCCGGCCAAGCTGCCACAGAGGGGCCGATCGATCCTGCGCAATCCGTCGCAGGACCTGTTCTGCTTCCTGCCCCATCCGCCCGATCACCACCGGTACAAACGGCTTGATGATTCCCCCCTTTTCAAACGCGATCGCCTCCTCCTTGTGCCCCAGATACTCCTGATGGTCCAAACCGATCGTGGTGATCGCAGTGGCCAGCGGTTGCTCCACGACGTTGGTTGCGTCGAACCGTCCGCCCAACCCGACTTCCAATACGGCGACGTCGACTTCTGAATCCGCGAAATAGAGGAACGCCAAGGCCGTCGTCATCTCAAAAAAGGTCGGTTCCAGATCATCTTTCAGAGCGACTCGTAAACGCGCGATCACCGCTTCAACTTGATTCTCCGTGATCATGCACCCGTTGACACGAATCCGTTCCCGAAATTCGACGAGGTGGGGAGACGTATACAGCCCAACGCGTCGACCTGACTGCTGAAGCACCGACGCAACCATCGCCGCCGTTGAACCTTTGCCGTTGGTTCCTCCGATATGAAGCGTGCGAAGCGAGCGATGGGGATTGCCGACCCTGTCTAACAGAATCCGCATCGGCTCCAGCCCCAGCTTGATACCGTGCTTCTGAAGCGCGTAGAGGTACTCGATGATGGAGGAGTAGCTCATCAACAAGTCGGGAGGATGCAGAAAGCTAAAAATGATTCACGAGGGTGCCGATCGTCTCCTTGAGACGCTTACGCTCGACGATCATATCGATCATGCCGTGTTCGAGAAGAAATTCGGCCCGTTGGAACTGATCCGGCAACTGTTGTTTGATGGTTTGTTCGATGACACGAGGTCCGGCAAACCCGATCAGCGCTTTCGGCTCGGCAATGATGACATCTCCCAGCATTGCCACGCTGGCTGTGACGCCGCCGAACGTGGGATCGGAGAGGATCGAGATGAACGGCAGTTTGGCCTCGCCTAACTTCGCGATCGCGGTCGATGTCTTGGCCATTTGCATCAACGAAAGAATACCTTCCTGCATCCGGGCACCCCCGGAAGCAGTGACCAAGATGACCGGCAGCTTCAGTTCCAACGCACGATCAATCGCTCGACAGAGCTTTTCGCCGACCACGGATCCCATACTTCCACCCATAAAGCTGAAATCGAAGACGCAGAGCACCACACAGTGCCCATTGACCAGACCTTCGCCGATAACGAGGGCATCTTTCCGGCCCGTCTTTTCTTGATGAGCCTTCACACGATCTCGATAGGCCTTGGTGTCTTGGAAGGTCAATGGATCTTGGGGTTCGAGTTCGGCATCCCATTCTTTGAAGGTCCCGAGGTCGATGAGTAACCCGATTCGCTCGGTGACCGAGATCGGAAAGTGATACTCGCACTTCGGGCACACTTTGCTGTTCCGGTCGACTTCCTTCCGATAGACGATCTCCCGGCAATGGTTGCACTTGAGCCACATCCCCTCGCTGCCTTTCGAACGTGGCGACGGGCTAGATTCTGCGGGCTTCTCTTTCTTGAACCAGGCCATTGCGCTCTCCTATCGGGTCTTGCACTCGATTCTCATAAGCAATGCCGAGCTTTGAGAAAGCATGCCATATCCACAGAGAGATGGTTTCATTCCCCCGCAGACGACAGCGCCAACTTGAGCAACATCCACATGCCAATCGAGACACTGGCAACACTTGCCACACCCTGTACCGCCATAAAAAGGCGCTGACTCATCGAACGCGAACAAATGACCGGCACACTGATCGTCAGCCCGATCACTATCATGCCGATAATCGAGCCGACTCCGAAGACGAGGATGGACAGAAGTCCGGCCCCCATCTCTTTCGTGGTGGCAAGAATCGTCAGCATCAACGCCGCCGATCCAGCCAGTCCATGAGCCATACCGATGCAGAGAGGGCGGATTGACTGAACCATCCAATGCCGGTGCCGGTGATCCTCCTGCCACTGGTGGCTGTGCAGGTGGGAATGTCGTTCACCCTCGTGGTGATGGCTATGCACATGCCATCGTGCTCGGTAGAGTTTCAGCGCCAAGGAAGTGCCCAGGGCAATCAAAAGTATCGCCACCGCGGATTCAGCCAAGAATTCGAATTCCTGGGGAATGCGAATTCTCCATGCAAGCACAACCGACCCGACCAGCAATAGGGTGAAAGTGTGCCCAATGCCCCAACAGAGCCCCACTGCCCCAGATGCCAGAAGTGAGGGCCGCTCCGCAAGCACCGTCGAGACAGCGGCCAAATGATCGCTGTCCAAAGCATGCTGCAGCCCCAACAGGAATCCGAAGCCTAGCAACGACACAAATTGGGGATCAGGCAGCATGTTCTAGGAAATCAAACCCATGGACGACCTTCTTTTGAATAGTCGGCTGAAACAGAACTCTCGAAGGCGGGCGCCTATTGTAGCAGATCCGTCTATGAGAATCTCATCCTCCGCGGGCATGCATCTCTAAGTGTGGATCTTCACGGAGGCGATCGATCTCGATCAACCCTCCGTCTCGAAGCCCCACTCGTTCCAGCGCCTTACGCTCCTCCGCTCCGCGATCGCGGCGAGCAGCCCATCCCGATCGAATGATTTCCCGCATGTGGTCCGGGTGCTCGTTCATGCGAAGCGGCTTGCGGAGATCGACTCCCGACCCCGCATACAAGCACAGGTACCACAAGCCGTCGGCCGTAAGACGGCTGCGATCACAATGCGAACAAAACGGCGCCGTCGTCGAAGGAATAATCCCAAAGATCGCGCCATCCGGCAAGCGAAATCGCTGTGCTGGGGCGGCTCCTCGTCCCGGAAGCGGCGTGATCCGACCATACCGTCGGCTTAACAGATCCAGGATCATGTCTTGCGACAGAACCTTATCCAGGCTCCACTCGTTCGCCCCCCCGACATCCATATATTCGATGAAGCGAACCTCAGCCTGACAGTGTTTAGCAAATTCGATTAACGCACCCAGTTCATCCTCATTGAACCCACGAATGGCGACCGTATCAAGTTTGAAGTTGGTAAAGCCAGTTTTCCCGACCGACTCGATACCTTCCAGAACTCGTGAAAATTCATCCCGCCCGGTCAGTTGCCGGAACCGCTCTGGTCGGAGCGTATCGAGACTGATCGTCACCCGATCAAGCCCCGCCTCGTAGAGTGCTTGCGCACAGTCGGCAAAGAGTATGCCGTTCGTGGTCAAGGCCACTTCAGTAATCCGCCGATCCTGTCGGAGTAACCGCACCAGCCGTGCAAGATCTCGCCGCAGCAAAGGTTCACCACCGGTCAATCTGATCTTGTCGACTCCCAGATCAGCGAAGTATCTCGCGAGCGTCGCCATTTCCTCGAGGCTGAGGATATCCTCGCGCGGCAGCCAGATGTACTCAGGCTCCGGCATGCAATACCGGCAGCGAAGATTGCAGCGATCCGTGACAGACAGTCGCAGACTGCCGAGTGGTCGACCGAACGTATCAACCACCGATGACAGAGAAGTATCGATCGATCCTGAACTCACGAGTCCCTCTTACTGCAACCTTACCGCAACGGACGCTCAACCTTTCACCTGTGACGTTTAACACCCTTAAGGGTGTTCCTCCACCCACACTTCCCCTTCCGGCGTATGTTCCAGCTTCCAGATCGGCGTGATTTGCTTCAACTCGTCGATCGCCCACTTGCAGGCTCGGAATGCGTCCGCACGATGTTCGGCCCCGGCGATGATCAAGACGATGTTTTCACCGATCGCAATTTCACCGTATCGATGGATGATGAGCAACTCTAGGATATCGAACTCTTTCAACGCTCGTTCCCGAATTTCACACAGCTTCCTCTGCGCCATTCCTTCGTAATGCTCGAACGTAATGCCATCGACAGCCCGCCCGCGGGACCGATCACGCGCAATGCCCAAGAACGTCGCGATTCCTCCGATTCGCTTCGATCGGCTGCGCACCAAATCAAGTTCCCGATCGATGGAAAAATCCTCCCGCTGCACACGGACGAATTGACCATCGTGAATCTGTTCCAGCCCTGTGCCTCCGGCAAACGGAGGGAGCAAGGCAACCTCATCGTTATCCCGAATGACTGTTTCTTCCTGTGCGATTTCCTGATTCACCGACACAAGCACCTTCTTCTTCTGAATCAGTTCGCCGATCGTGGGATAGCGAGTGAGGATGTGCTCTATCAGCTCTTTAACCGGTCGCCCATTGGCCACATTCAGCGACAGGGAACTCTGATTTCCCGCCAGCATTTTCGTCATACCGAACAATCGAACCGTGATCATCGTCCCCCAGTCTTAACCTGAACCATAATCCTTCCTGGTATATGTCCCTGACTTCCCGCCTGATTTGGAAAGCAGGGAGACATCACTGAAACTCATCCCTCGATCCACTGCCTTGCACATGTCGTAAATGGTCAGCGCCGCGACCGTGGCCGCCGTCATCGCCTCCATTTCGACTCCCGTCGGCCCTGTCGTCTTAGCGGTTGCCGTAATGGTGATGGAACAGCGCCCCCCTGCGTCGGGCTGCGGCTCCTCTTTGAAGGAGAGATCGACACTGGTGAGTAGAATCGGATGACACATGGGGATCAGGTCCGGCGTCTTCTTCGCACCCATCACCCCCGCAACCTGCGCAACCGCCAAGACATCGCCCTTGGCGATCTTGCCTCGTTGAATCTTTTCAAGAGTTTCGGGGAACAGAAACACCTTGGCTTGAGCAGTGGCAAGCCGTTCGGTCGAATCCTTGGTAGTGATATCGACCATCCGCGCCCGTCCCGATTCATCGAAGTGGGTGAATTCGTCCATTTTGTCTGTTGAATCAGTATGTTGCAATCGATACGTAGCGGGATTATAGGTGCCGCCGGAGAGGAAGGTCAAGAAAGGGAGATTTTCCTCGGCGCTTTCCACCATGTGGTCACTCGCCGCAACAAAGCCTGTGTTTGCATGATGATCACCGTAGGGTTACAGAGCAGGTTTCACGGGAGATAATAGCGAATCGTCGTCATGATCGTATGCTGTTCCCCCCAGGGCGTTATCCCGTTTAAGCCCGACCACACAGTGCGATGTGTGTACTGATAGGAGAGTCCGAGCGCGACGATCCCAAGATCTGAGTTGATCATCCGATACCAAAACCCAGGTTGAACCTGGCTGACGGTCTGATTGCCGGCGTGGCAAGGCTGAGTTCCCGGATCTTCGACTCCACAACCACTGAGGTCAGCCAAGGGGGAACCGTATCCGATCGATGTGCCGGCATAGGCTGTTCTCGCGTAATGCTCTAACCCGTAGTATGCATAGACATCCCAATCCTCTCCCGGATGCCATTCGAGTCCTGCCATAAAATGGACCGCTGGAATCGGCACAACCCTGCCCGAGGGGCTGGCGACGACATCGGCCCCGATCGTGGAGGCATAGCGACCGATTCCTTGTCCTACCAAACCTTCAGCGATCAGAGTGAGCCTTGGTGTTACGGGAAGCACGGCAGCCAGTCCTAGCCCGCCACCGACAGCGACATGGTTCTCACCACCTAATCGATCCCGAAAAAATCTGACAAGACCTTTCATTTCCCAGTGCCCATATCTGGGCTCCCATACCAGCTTCCCTACGATGTCCGGTGCAAGATCAGTCGAAATACCATTGGCTCCCGGCGTGGCACTGGTGGTGAAAAAATTAGAGGGATTTTGGGCATTGGAGGAGGTATTGAAACCCTGTACGCCGGTCGGCTGAACGACTCCGTTCACATTGGTTTCTGGATTTTCGATCGAAACAGCCATGAGGAAACTGGGACCGAAGGCTTTGGTGACACGCAATCCCCATTGCCGCGCCCAATTGTTCCCCACCACTGTTTGGAGGTCCGTGTTAAGAGGGATGAACTCGTGTCTCGGCTTGATTCTGTCGCGATAGGTGGTGAGAAGAGACCAGCTTTGGCCGAACAAGACGGAGAGGCCATTAGGAAGATCGACATTACCCCACACTTGGCGCAGCCTCGGCCCCCAGCTATTCGTCTCCAATTCGTTCGAGTAGGTCGAGCCGCCGAGAAAGTCGAATTCGACATAGCCGGCGACCGCAGTTTTCCGATATTCCCCTTCGACTAAGAGGTTCAAACGGGAACCACGAGCCGTTCCTCGAAATTCCGAAAGCTGGCTGTTGGCTGACCCTTGGAGCGCGATGTTTCCATACGTACTTTGAACGTCTGCATTTTCATTGGTAGAACGGAAGATAGCGGTTCCGTCGAAAAAACCACCAGGTGAAATGACGATGCCTTTGTACCGAAACAGCTGGTATCCTCGCCCAGCAATCCGCCCCGCAGTGGATAACCCCCGACTCGTAGATTGTTGCCCCTCCTCCGCTGTGGCATTCGCATCCGAGCCTTCCGGACTACTGGCCGGTTGATCCACCGCCGAGGTATCAGCAAATACCTCCGCGCTCGAATACCACTGCATGAACAAAAGGGCGAGGAAGGCTAGCCTGGCAAAGTAAGAGCGATCACGACCGACATTCCACGACATCGCACTGCTCCGGATCTATTTTTAGTGGCTTCACGCTCCGACAGAGACCGGTTCTCCTCTTCCATGCTCCGTATGGTCAAACGCAGTTCCGTTGTCGCATCGACTATGGTTTTATGCCTGCCATGTCGCCACCATCTCTGGTCGCGCCCATGCCGCCATAGCGGCACACAGGCAAGCTCCTCGACTCTTCATCTTGCCGGCGAAAATGTGACGTCCTCGGCGCCGTCACTCAGGACCTACAGGACTCATGGCAGCGAGGCCGCTACTCTAGCACGTTACTCTAGTTGGATGAGACCATAGCTCTCTCCAGCTCGCCCTCACTTCGATCTTCAGGTAGGACAGACGCGTATTGGTGTTTAACATGATCGTAGGGGCGCCCTGCCTGTCCGCCGATGCGTGCCCCGGCCTGTCCCTCTACTCCTTCTTCAGGTTGGACCTCTGCAGGTTTGAGATGATCATAGGGCTGTCCAGCTTGCCCCCCGATTCGTTCTCCAGCTTGGACAGACGCGAACTCTTGTTTGATGTGCTCGTATGGGAGCCCTGCCTGGCCGCCGATTCGTTGAGCGGAACGGGAGACCGTTGTCTCATCTCCAGCCCACGTCGTCTCATCTGACAGGCCGACAGCCAGCACAGAGCCACAAGCGACGGTACAAACGATTTTGGCTAGCGCTTTCATAGGAACCTCCTTGCTTGGAAAAAGCTTGGGAAGATCTACAGGGAAAAACGACACCCTCTGCATTGGTGCAGACAAGAAGGACGTGATGATGTGACACTTCAAGACAGAGCTGTGGCTCTCTGGAGAATGTACGAATGAAAGGGGAAAGGAAAAAGCGGAAGGGGCTCTACCGAGGGGGCCCATAAAAAAACTCCTACCAGATGATGTCAGGTAGGAGTTATCATTCCCCTCGACTGAGAGGACGGTTCTTGGTGAACTCCATCACCGCGTTAATTTATTCAGTAAACACTGCAAGCCTCACACCAAACAAAAGCCTGACGAAACGGCTCGGTTCTACAGGCTCAAGCACGACAAGAAGCTTATTCGCACAGTGGGCCATGTGCAGGATCTCACACGTTTAGTCACCGGCTTCATTGATCCCCCCGCGCCTTCGAAACCCATGTTTACAGTAAACAATACGGCGTCATCGGAAGAAGTTCTGCTGCGAGCCTCACCCTGCCCCTCTTTTTGCAGTCTGGAAAATCACCGCCCGTTTCAGTACACTCTCCCAATCCCAACCGCTTCGTCGGAAGGAACAACTGCCGTATCACAGCTTCACGATCTTGCAACGAGGATTCCGATGGGATTTCTAAGCAGGCTTCTCGACATGCCATCGTTCAATGGCGCCACCAACGCGCTCTTGGTAGAACTCGCTCTCCCCGAACTCACGGACCTTCAACGCTCCCAATTGAAAGGCCGGGTTATTGAATTGTTCCAAACGCATCGCGCTTCAGATGGTGCGGCGGAAGTCGCATTGGTCGAGCTGAATCAAACGCCGCGCGTTTTTCAGCTGAACATACTGGCACTCGCCATGAAGGACCTTGGGTACCCCCTTCCGTTCAAGAAAGAAAAGATACAGAAGATCAAGAGCCCCTTCGATCCACACCACGCGGATGAGCACGCCATGAGAGCAGTCGCGCGACGCCTGAAGTGGCAGTACGGCGTCGAGGTCTGGATCGCAGAAGAATCGATCAGTTTTGATTCGTGGTAACAATACCATCGCTTGACAGACCCACGGAGCGCGGTTATTCTGCCGCGGTTCCCTCATTCAGGTCAGGAGGCCCAAGAGACGATATGCGTATTCCTGCTTTGCAAACCCTGTTGCCGACGATGCTGCTCGCTCTGCTTGTTCCGCTCTCAGCGACATCCATCCAAGCCGCGGAATTTAAGATGGGGGTAGTGGACCCTCAGTCTGTCTTAGAAAAATCCAAGGCAGGGAAGCGAGCTCTCGACGGACTGAAAGAATATGTCTCGACCAGGCAGAAGCTCCTGGCGAAGGATGAGGACGACCTTCGCAATTACGAAAAGCAGCTGAAAGAGCAAGCTCCCAAGTGGAGTGACGCTGAAAAGAAAGAGAAGGAAGGCCAGTTCCGAACGAAGGTCCAGGATTTCCAGAAGCGCGCGCAGGAATTCAACATGGAGCTCCAGAAGAAACAGAAGGAGCTGGTGGACGAGTACATGAAGAAGATCTCCGTTGCGACTCAAACGGTCGCTGAAAAAGGAGGCCTCGCGCTTGTGGTGGATAAGGGCAGCGAGCAGACCGTCAAGATCGTGATCTACAATAAGGACACGATTGATCTGACCGAGCAGGTGATTAAGGAGTTCGATCGAGTGAACAAGTAACCTGGGACGGTCGTCAAGCTATTCCAGTGGGTACCCTGCCTCTCTCCACGCCCGAATCCCTCCATCCATAGAGAGCACATTCCCATACCCCATCTGCTGCAAGGCATCAGCCGCCAGCGCCGATCGATACCCGCCGCCACAATAGAGCACGACTGAGTCCTGCTTGTCAGGAACCACCACCTCAATATCCCGCTCAATGATCCCCTTCCCAAGATGTCGAGCGCCTCGAGCATGGTCCTTGGCGAATTCATGATCTTCCCGAACATCGATGAAATGGAACCGCTCGCCCCGGTCGAGACGAGCCTTCACCTCGGCCACGCCACACTCCTTGACACGTCGTTTCGCCTGTTCGACAAGTCGCAAGAACCCTGGATTATGCTTCATGCTTCCTCTGCTTTCTTCAAAACAGCGACACCTGTTCGGTACCTGGACGTCGAAACGTTTGCGGGATGATGCTCATGTCATCTTCAGAAAATCCCACCCTCCGTTTCGCAAGGGCGAATAACTGTTCGATCAGCTCCCAATAGGGTCCCTGTCCCGCCTGCCGCTTGAAAAATCGGCTCTCGGTCAACGTCCCGCCCCTGACCTCATGGAGCCGATTGGTGATCTTTCTGATCCGTCCCGGAAAAGCCTCCCGCATCCGCTCCAAGAACACCGGCTCCAGGCTGCCGGATAATCTCACCAAGTTATATGTAGCAGTACGAGCTCCGACACAATAGGCGTGATCCAGCAAGGCAGGAATATCATCTTCATTAAGACCGGGAATGACAGGGGCAAGGGAAATTCCTGTCGGAATGCCGGCCTCAGAAACAGCCTTCATGGCGGAGAACCGCTTGCCGATCGACGGCGCCTGCGGCTCCACCTTGCGAGCCATATCGTCCGAGGCGAAGGGAATACTGAAATACACCAGTACCGAAGCTTCTCGGTGCAACCGAAGCAGCAGGTCCAGATCACGAAGAATCAATGCGCCTTTTGTGATGATACCGACAGGGTTCCGATAATCCGCGCAGACCTCCAAACAAGCACGGGTCAATCCGTACAGTGCCTCAAGCGGTTGGTAACAGTCCGTGTTTCCAGAAAAGACGATCAGTTCTCCATGCCATGACGGCTTGTCAAAGGCACGCCGAAGCAGCCGCGGAGCATCCTGCTTCACCACGATCTTGCTCTCGAAATCGGTTCCGGCGCCGAATCCCCAATATTCATGCGAAGGACGCGCGTAACAATAGGCACAGGCATGGAAGCAGCCTCGATAGGGATTCACGCTCCAGCGAAAAGGTAAATCCGGGCTCTCGTTACGGCTTAAAATCTCCCGACTGTCGTCTGCATAGAGTGTCAGCTTGGCTGAGCCGGCTGGTTCAAGCAGGTCCCGATGCTGTGACTCAAATGGGTTTGGAGGATTTGAGATTTGGCGCATCGATCCATCCTGGCTCTTGCACCGAAGCGAAGTCAATTCTCCATCGACCTTTCCTTGCGAACTTTCCTTGGATTCTCATTTTCGGGCGACGCCCTGGTCCAGGACGGGACAATGTGGCGATCCAAAACCGAATATAAATTCCCGAACTCCGTTTACGTCGGACCCAGGGCTGCCTATAATCCTCCGCCATGCAGCAGTCTCAGCCCATCTCTATCGCAGGCGCCGGTCCCGCCGGCTTAACGGCTGCGATCACCTTGGCACGGGCCGGGCATCGGATCATCGTGCATGAGCGCCGGCCGGACGTGGGCATGAGGTTCTGCGACGATTATCAGGCGTTGGAGAACTGGACCTCGGAAGAAGATGTCCTGGACACAATTCGCCGGCTCGGAATCCAGCCTGACTTTTACTGCCAACCGATCACCCGCTTGTCGTCCTACGGCCCGCGCAGCGCCGCCCAGGTGACGTTTGCAGAACCCCATGCCTACCTCATTCGACGGGGCGCGAAACCCGGTTCTCTGGACAGCGCATTGAAGCGACAGGCGCTCGATCTCGGGATAGACATTCGTTTTGAGAGTGTTCTGACGGAAGCAGAAACGGATATTGTCGCTGTGGGCCCCCGCCAAGCTTGTGCGATCGCAGTCGGCTGTGTCTTCGACACAGATATGAATGAGCAGGCGGCCGTGCTGCTGGATAACCGGCTCGCCCCCAAGGGCTATGCCTATCTGCTGGTCGCGGAGGGACGAGGCACGTTGGCCACGGTGCTCTACGATCAGTTTTCAGCGGGGAAAGCCTGTCTGGAACGAACCATAGATCGTGTTCAAAATCTCGTGGGCCTCACAATGCGCAACGTGCAACACTTCGGTGGCTACGGCACATTTGACCTGACCAGGCCGTTAGTCAGTGGCCGACGACGCTACGTCGGCGAGGCGGCGGGATTACAGGACAATCTGTTCGGCTTCGGCATCAGGCAGGCGATGGTCTCCGGCCACCTCGCCGCCCGCAGTATCATTGAAGGATCGCAGTACGATCGATTGTGCCGAACTTCATTAGGCGGTCAGCTGCGGGCCTCACTGATCAATCGCTACTGGTACGAGTTCATGGGACAACCAGGGTATGACCTCCTCGTGCGCCTCAGCAGTCGGGCCCGGAATCAGAGAAACTTTTGGTCAAGGATCTACACGAAACCGATGCTCCGGCTGCTGCTCTATCCCCTCGCCCGACTGGCAATCCGACGGCCTCGATGAACGTACGCCGCTGCGGTTTGCTTCATAGGATGAATCACCTATAGAGGTAACTTCTATCCTGGGCACCGTATCGTCATGGACACCAAGCGGCGCCCGGGCAAATCCCAAAAAAGGAGGAGGACAATGTCGATCCTGATGCTCATCATCACATTATTGATCGGTGTTCCTGCCATCGCAGGGGTACCGGTGAAGGAAGAGTCATACAAGCAGGCCGTGAGCGAACTGGAAGAGAAGGGGTCGGTGCCGCTGATCGACGCCGTGAGCCGGTCGGAGGGCAAGGGACACTTGGAAGGAATCAGGTTTCACCCGCGGATTGTCGGTGGCGAGGACGCGGAGATCAAGGACAGCCCCTGGCAGGTGTCGATCGTCGCGGCGGAATCCACCTCAAACCTGACCGGACACTTCTGCGGAGGATCCCTGATCAAACCCAACTGGGTCCTGACGGCGTCGCATTGCGTCAGTCGAGGCACGATGCCGGATCAAATCGACATCATCTCAGGGACCGATGATCTTCGGTCGGGTGGGAAAAGAAGCTCGGTCAAACAAATCATCATCCATGGCAAATCCAACGCGAATACGAATGACAACGACGTTAGCGGGCATTCTTGAACGGTCTTGAAAGGACGAGATACTGGAAGGCCGAAGACGGAGAACTCGTCTTGATGAGCGAAACCCACGAAGCAGTCCTGCTGCTTAAGGCGCATACCCAATGACGTGCGTCTTACGCCTGTTTCAGCGCGAAATCGTAGCTGCCGTAGTGAATGTAGTCGGCCCAATCGACGGATTTGAGCTCGCTACGCACCCTTTCTCGGCCGGCCAGGAGCGCTGCGCCGATCGTCCTCTGTCGTAACAGTTCCATGTAGAAGGTTTGAGCAAAGGCTTCAGCCGACTGATCCCCGACCGGCCAATACGTTCCCACATAGTTCGCCACGCCTCCGCGCAAGAACGCCTCCGCCAATCCCACCGCCCGCTCGATGCGCTTGTCCATATCGAGGTCTCGCTGCTTCTTTTCAGGCGGCTTTCTGATACGGCCCGCTTCACAGGCGTTGAAGAAGACCAGGCTCGGAAGATTGCCGATCGCCGCCAAATCTGCGCCATTCAATATTTCTTTCCCGTGGCACAGAATGCCGCTGCGAGCCGGCATGCGAGAATCAAAGAAAGCATGTCCGGCATAGTGGACCACATCATAGGCGCCTGACCGAAATTTCGTCAGCAACGCGGCCTTCGTGGCTTGTGGGCCATGGACTTTTTCGACAACGACCCCCGGTTGAGCGCTGAAGAGACTCTCGATCCGTTCCCCTTCCCTCTCGGCTCCCGGCAAATCTTGAGTGGGATTCACGACGAGGAGGAGTTTGAGCTTATCGGTGCGCTGCCGCTGCTCCAGCCACTTGGCCACCGACAAGTTACCGGCAAGATAACGTCGGCTCAAACCTTGACTGATCGCCGGTGCCCATCCGTCGATCTGGATCGTCTCCCAAGGGATACGTGAGGATGGGGCATCATGCACCACGACCAGATGTTGCTGTTTCATCTGTGGGAGCACGGCGAGGATTCGTTGCGGAAGCACGAGGTGCGCCAACTCATCACCGAATCGAGTCAGCGCGTCAAGACTGAAGGACGGAGACTCCACCTTTTTAAAGTGTCGATCCAGGGCCTCGCTCATGAGCTGTTGCGTATCCGTGATGACGCTGGCCTTGGATCCCGGCGTCAGGATGGACGACGTCAAGCTGATCACACCCTTCTCTTGATCGGGCGCCTCCTGTCGAACCAGCAAGTAGGCCGGCTCCGGCCCTTTCGGAGCTCGTGACCCGCTGGGCACCAACGGAGGCTTGAGTCGCACCTCATCGAACGTGACTTCTATGTCCTCGAAGAGTGGAGTGGTCGCAAGCCGCAAGAGGGCCGACCGAATGTCTTGATAGCGTTGCTGGTTCATCTCGCAAACCGTAATTCGTCTGAACCAATGGTCCCCGTCCGTGTCTTTCAGCGCACGGAAAAAGCCGGTCAGCAAATCTTGCAAGGCATGGTCGATGTCCTGGCCGCTCCGCCCTCCCAGCAATACCGTGCCGAATTCTTCGACGCTCGTTCTGATACAGGTGCGAACGATATTCTCTGCGCTTACCTGCAAGACGGTATCGCTAAACTGATCGAAGTCGCCGAGCCCGGCGAAGACGATGAAATCCGCTTGGAGCGGGTGGCGGCCGGTCGGCATCACGAACACCTCGCCCACATTGCCGTCGAACATTCGTCTCGCCGTAAAATCTCGAATGGCCCCACCCATCCGTTCATCGAGCGCATCGGCCGGGCCGCTGGGAGCGACATTGCGGTAAATGCCCAACACGTAGGCGCGGCTGTCCAACTCTGTGATGCTACCCAGCGCCAGTCGGATGTCGAGGCGATGCTGTCTTCGACGGCCGACAATCACCTGATTCAACGGCTGCTCAAGCAGAGCTGGTTGCGCTGCCGCGACGGCTGGGGCACCGGCCGCAACCGGTTGTGTCCGACTGTCGGGAGCGACAAAGCCGTCCAGTGCGTACCGAATATCCTGCTCGGTTAACTCCTTCCCTTTACGGCCCCCATAGGCAGGGGTGCGGAGTTCCTGCTCCGGCAGGGCGCGGGCCGTGCTGCGTTGGCTCGGTGCCCATTGCTGAGGCAACAGCGACGTATCGCCCTGCTGCAGAATGTCGATGGTCGCTTGAGCGACGAGGCGATTGTTGGGCAGACTGCCGTGTGATTCCTCTATATAGTAGGTCTTCGTTCCCTCCAGTTCGGCAAAGGCTTTCGGCACCGTTCCATCACCTTCGTTGGAGTGCTGATACACGAATTCATTGTCACGCAGCTCCAAATCAACGACCGTTTCCTGGTTCACTCCGGCGATGAGGAAGAAGCGATCGTCAGCCGGCGCGAGCGACTGCTGAACCGGCGGCACCTGTACCAGGAGGGACTGCTGCGGCTTGGGACCTTCGGTCGGCCAGGAGCCGACATCGAACAGATCGATGTCGTTGAACACCTCCTTCGTCGGGAGCAGCTGGTACAGACCCGGGAACGTCGTGAACACCAGCGCCGACAGCTCCTCGGCATCGTGCACTAGATCAATGGCAGCGACTTGCTTGACCACTGGGTAGACGGCCCGAATGGCCTGCACCGGCGCGAACGATCCATGGTTCGGGGTTCCAAGCATCACCAGACGATTGATCTTCTTTGTCACGGACGAGTCTCGTGCCACAGCCGCCCGCACGACCAAGCCTCCCATACTATGCGCCACAAGCTGCACCTGTGCTGCCGGTTCTTGTTGCAGCTGAGTCACCAATTCCTCTCCCAGGACATTCAAGCCTTTTCGCCAGTCGTAGTAGTGAAAATCCGCATCGAAGCCTGCCGACTTCAACCGCAACCTCAACCCCGCATAGGCTAATGGAATGGCTCCCAATGCGGTGAAATTGTTGGTTGACCCATCGAGAGCGAGCTGAGTCAGCCTCCCCGCGCAATATCCACCGGATCAAACCACAACACATCGTCACGAATCGAACGGCCTTTTCCGATCGTCGACCCCATGATGCCTGGCAGAATCAGCACCCGCTGACCACCTCGGACTGCCCGGCGTTGAGCTTGTGTCGCCAGCTCTCGCAGCTCTTGATACTGGGCTTCGCCGAAATACGACTTCAGGAGGTCGGCGTCCTTGCCCGTCGTCAACGCGTCTTCGATCTGGTCTTCGCGGTAGGAATAGGCGGCAAACTCTTTTCGACCTTGCACGTCCTTCGCGTCTCGGCGGCTCGGCCTCTGCCGTTTAGATGAGGATGAGAGGGACCGTCTTCGCTGCTTCGGCTTTGGCTTCGCCATGACGGCCCCTCTCGACAGTAATTCTTACTTTTTCCTAGCGGCCTGTTAGAAGTGGAACGAGAGCCCTCCGACTACATGGTTAATCGTGTAATCAGCCTTCACTCCTGCTCCTCCTCCGTGAGAGCCATCGGCCGTGTAATCGAAGGGCGCAAAATTGTATTTATATTCACCAAACAGTGCGATGCGCTCGGTGACGAAATAGCGCAGCCCAGCCAAGGCATTGAAGCCGGGCACGGCGTTATCGGAGGCGCCGTTGCCATTGTTCGAGAGATGGGCAAAGAAGACCCCGAGCCCTACCCCTCCATAGGGTTGCAACCGGCAAAACTCCCGCTCATAGTGAGTTTCATAGCGAATCTCTCGATCTACCTTCGCATCCCGCTCCACGCGTATCACCTCTCCCGTTTTTGCATCTCGCCGTTCCACGTACAGCTCTCCCGTCTTGGGATCTCGCCGCTCCCTGTAGATGTCTCCGGTGCTCGGATCTCGCCGTTCTTTGTACAGCTCTCCTGTCGTCGGATCCTTCTGCTCCATGTAGGTGCCTCCATCCGTCCGCGTCCCCGCCCGTTCCGTTCGCGTTTCCGTTCGCTCTCTTTTCGTTTCACAGCCGAATTTGAGCCGGCCGACTACATTGAAGGCCAAGGTCGTGACTCGCTGGTGGATCCCGGGCAACTGACCGTCCTGCTCCACATGGGGAGTCGTGTTGTAGGCCTCCATCTCTAGGCCCAACCAATCCAATCGATCGCCGAAGTAATGCCCGACTTTTCCACCATAGACGACCGAATCAGCAAGATCGCGATCATTACCCCGAACTCCGGACAGGAGTCCCGTGCCTTCCACGTCACTGAGCCCACCGCCGAATGTATAGCCTCCGAACCCTGCCACGTACGTTTCGCTCGGACGCACCAGTTTCCGTTCAATTTTCGTTTCAGGTTCGGCAGCTCTGGTTGGTTCGGCCTTTTTCAACTGCTCGGCCTCCTTGGTCTGTTCCGCTTCCGTCGGCGTCGTGGTAGGCGGCTGCTGACTGGGGATCGGCTCCGCGGGGACCGGCTCTACAGGAACAGGCTGTTCGGGCGTCGGTTGCGAATAGGCGACCGGCAATTCCATAGGCATCAGGCTCCATGACAACGCCAACATCGCTCCATAAGAAACCAGTTTTCTCGATCGCAATCCCTTGTGCATCGCGAACCTCCTCTTGCGTATAAAAAAAGTAGTTGGGCCATGTGTGATCGGGTGATGCGGGACAGCTCGATCCCGGTCTTTCAAGGCCAGGATTACTTGACCTTCTCCTTCATTTCATTGGCTGTTCCCTTCGCCCGTTCCATTTCACCCTTGACCTTGCCCTTCGCTCGTTCCGCTTCGGCACTGACCTTGTTGCCCTTCACATCTTCGATTGCCCCCTTCGTCTGACCCTTCGCCTCCTCTGTGAGCGCCTTGGCTTCCCCTTTCATTTTCTCCATGGTGGCGGTGGTCTCACTCGAGAACGAGGTCGTGGCGAATCCGGTCACTGCGAACAGGGTGATGATGAGATGGAACATCCAAGCCTTCATGGTGTAGTCTCCCTTCGTGTTAGAGCCATTAGGCTGTCCCCTCTTGGTCAATTGTTTGTTCTGAAGCGACGGAGGTTGATTTCCCTCGCTGCGACATGAGCAGGATCGGCCGGCCAACTTGTTGCCGTAGGAGCAAATGGCCCTGGCCTAATGGCCCAACAATATAGAGAAGAAGCTCCCTTAAAGCTAGTATTATGTACCGATAATATTAAATACTGATAGGGCTGAACGGTCCCCATTTTCTATTGTCCGCCCCCCGTCCTGGTTCGAACGAGACGTGAAGATACGTGAACATAATCCTCTTGTTCGGCGATAGTCTTTCACGTCACGGTAGAAGGTTACACTGTTGCGTCAGGGCTGTGGTCTCATTCTCGGAGTGAGACAGTCTCGCCTGCGCGGCAAGCAGCCTTGAAATATTTTTTGTGGACTTGCACAGAAAAGATGTGTTAACGATGTCCGAACAATTCGTCAAGCCGTTCGCGACGGTTTGCGCGAGAAGCGTCGGCTCCTATAGATTGCTGATAGTCGAGAGGGGGAAGTTATGGCGGCAAAACACACAAGGAAAGGCGACAAAGAAATCGGGAAAGAAATCGGGAAGGGTCACGGAACCGCATCGGCCGCTCGGCTCGAGCCGGCGGTTCCCATAGCTAGCATGGCTAGCGATGAAGCACAGCACACGAGCCGACTAGAACCATCACCTACACAAGAATTGAGGAGGTCAGACATGGCTGCTGAAGCGATGAGCGAGGAAAGAGCGAACGGCGGGTACAGAGAAATGGCGAAGACCTGGAAGGACGGATATCTTCAAGGTTTGAACCTGTGTCTGCAATGGCAGGAAGACAACGAGCGCCTGATCAGGGATTCGTTCAAACAGGGTTTGTCCGGGTCGCGGCAATTCCTGACTTGGTGGAAAGACTGGGTGGAAGATCAAGCGCAGAAACAAGAGGAGGCCCAGAGACAGTCGAGCGTGACCAGTCCGCTTCCAGGCTTGACCAAGCAGTCGACCGGCGTTGTTCTGGCGGCGATCGAACCGATTTTCAAACATTCGGAGACGGTTGCTGAGAACTCTTTCGGATATTATGAGCGTTCGGTGGCGGCCCCGTCGAGGACCTACGTCCGTGAGATCAACAAGCAAGTGTTGAACGTGATGATTCCTTCGTAAATCCGAAACTTGCAGAGTAGTGGTAGATGGCCAAGGGGCGAACAGGTGCGCCCCTTGGCCATAATATGATGCTGTATACGTCAGCGTGCTGCTGGTTCGTCGGTGTCGAGGACCTCGGGAACTTCCCCACAGCATTTCGGCAGCTCCCCTAACTATTCGGCCCAACGATTCAGAGGTCAGCCGACCATCGCAACCTCTGTGTGAGGGGAAGTCTAACTGCTCGCTGACGGATAGGATCTAGACATCAGGGTCAGATGCGCCTAGTATTGCGCTGAACATTCGACCCTAGGCTGCAGCAATTTAGGAAACCTTATGGATCTGCACTCGAATCTCAAACAAGGAGGTGGGTTGTGCAACAGGTACTCATAGCCGGAGCGGTGCGCACCCCGATCGGCAATCTGAACGGATCGCTGAGCACCTTGAGCGCCACGGCCTTGGGAAGTTCCATCATCCGGGAAGCCTTACGGCGGGCCCATGTTCTTCCTGAAGCCGTGGATGAAGTCATCATGGGAAATGTGCTCTCAGCTGGACTTGGCCAGGCTCCTGCCAGGCAAGCAGCAAAGGGAGCGGGGCTCGCTGATACCGTCTGTGCCACGACGGTGAATAAAGTCTGCGGGTCAGGGTTGAAAGCCGTCATGCTGGGTTGCCAGTCGATTCAATCCGGAGACGCCGAAGTCGTTGTGGCAGGTGGTATGGAAAGTATGAGCCGTGCCCCTTATATTCTGGAGCGGGCCAGGTCCGGATACCAAGTGGGACATGGAGAACTCATCGACAGCATGATCAAGGACGGGCTCTGGGATCCGTACGGGAACCTCTCCATGGGGGCTTGCGGTGAGTTGTGTGCCGACAAGTATCAACTCACGCGTGAAGAACAGGATGATTTTGCGGTGCAGAGCTATGGCAGGGCGCTGAAGGCCAGGCAGGAAGGATGGTTCAGCGGCGAGATCATGGAGATTGAGGTGCCGGGGAAACCGAAACCAATCGTTGTCCGCGATGATGAACGGCTTGCACGATTCGACGAGGCCAAATTGCGCAAGCTCAAGCCGGCCTTTAAGCAGGACGGAACCATTACGGCAGGCAATGCATCCGGCATGAACGATGGAGCAGCTGCCGTGGTGCTGCTCTCCGAGGAACGAGCCAAGTCAATGGGTGTGGTCCCACTGGCAAGAATCCTTGGGTACACTCAAAAGGCGATCGCGCCCGAGTGGTTCACCATCGCGCCGATCCAGGCCATTTCGGCCTTGTTGAGCAAGCTGCGAGTGGATGCGGCTCAGATCGATCTCTATGAGGTGAATGAGGCGTTCGCGGTCGTGCCGATGGCCGCCATGAAGGAACTGAGGATCGATCTGGCCCGATTGAACGTCCATGGCGGGGCGGTCGCACTCGGTCATCCGCTTGGCGCGACGGGCGCTCGCATGCTGACCACGTTGTTGTACGCGCTGAAGCGGATGGGTCTGAAGCGAGGGATCGCAAGTCCTTGCATAGGCGGCGGAGAGGCGGTCGCGCTGGCGGTCGAACTCTTGAACTGAGCCGTCTTCACCATGGTCGGTGCAACCGGCTGTGCAAACGATAACCGTACTGGACAAAAAGAGGAAGACACATGGGAGATGCGTTAAAGGGTCGAGTGGCGCTGGTGACTGGAGCAGTGGGAGGGATCGGCCAGGTGATCGCATCCCAGATGGCGAAGGAAGGGGCTGCCCTCGCCCTCCATTATCTTGTCGAACCGGACAACGTGGCGGCGGATTTTCTCAAGGGATTTACCCAAGAAGGATATCGAGCGAAGCTCTACAAAGCGGATCTCTCGAAGTACGAAGCAGTCACGGCTGTGGTCGACACGATCATCAAAGACTTCGGCCAGATCGATATTCTCGTCAATAATGCCGGGATCACCAAGGATCGAACCCTCAAGAACATGACTCCCGACGAGTGGGAACAGGTGATTGCGGTCGATCTCTCCTCGGTCTTTTACTGCACGAAGGCGGTGATCAACCAGATGTTTGCCCGGGGCTATGGTCGCATCATCAGCATCAGTTCGGTGGTCGGAGAGAAGGGGAATGTGGGACAGACGAATTATGCGGCGGCCAAGGCCGGGATCATCGGCTTCACGAAATCCCTCGCGTTGGAAACGGCCAAGAAGGGTATTACCGTGAACGCCGTTGCACCGGGATTCGTGAAGACCGCCATGACGGACAAAATTCCAAAGGAGATCATTGAGAAGATCGTCGAGACGATCCCCGTGGGGCGAATGGCCGAACCATGGGAAATTGCCCGAGCGGTTGCGTTTCTGGCGGATGAAAAATCTTCCTACGTGACCGGTCAGGTGTTAAGTGTCAACGGGGGTCTGTACATGTGAGCAGGTCTGCTCTCATGCATGAACGGACCGCTACAGAAGGTAATCACAACAAAGAATACACATGGAGGGAGCGATGGAAACGATGGAATGGACCAAACAATCGGAAGAGATGTTCAAGACCTGGACCGACGGGCAGATGAAGATGTGGAATGACTGGTTGAAGGCGATACAAGGATTCGGGAAGTCTCCCTCCAGCCAGGTGTGGGACAAGACGCTTGACGCGTGGGATGAATCCATCAGGAAGATTCTGGACGCTCAGAGCGATTGGACCAAGCGCTGGACGGAAAGTTTCACCGCAAGCCAGGGCACTCCAAAGGAAATGGTGGAATGGGCCAAGCAAGGTCAGGAAATGAGCAGCCGGTGGACGGAGACTCAGAGGCAGCTCTGGACCAATTGGTTCCAGGTCGTGAGAAAGCTGGACCCCACTGCGGCAACGGGGATGAATTGGGCGGGAGAGGGTCAGAAATTCTTGCAGGGGTGGCAGGACGCTGTTCAGAAAGCGATGGATAGTCAGGCAGAATGGGTTCGCCAATGGTCCGCAGGCGGTCAGAAGTCCAAGGGAAAAACCGGAGGGTGAACCGAGGGCGATAACGAGTGTAACTCGGGTGTAACTATTTGGGGGGGGGATACCGTGTATTCGACTGAGCAGTCCGAGACGATGGCCAAAGCATTAACCGACGTTCAGAAGCAGATGTGGGAAAGCTGGATAGGTCTGATGCGTGCGGCACCAGCCCCAACGCCGGTGTCGCCCGCCATGGCCGACCAGTGGCGTGACACCGCGACTCAGGCGCTCAAAGGCTGGACGACCGAAGCCGAGAAAATTGCGAAGGACGTCGGTCAACGGCTGATCAACTCCCAAGATTGTGTCCTGCGTTTTCTCGAACTTTCGCTCAACTCATGGAATGCCATCGCTCCCAAGGTTGAGGCCGGTGAGGACTGGAACACCGTCCTGGCCAAATATACCGAGCAACTGCGCGAGCAGTTCTTGCTGTCTCCCCAGGCAGCGCAAAAGGCGAACCAGGACACGGGTGAGCTCTGGGGTCTCTACCTGGAGCAGTGGCATAAACTTGTCCAGCCATGGGCGTCGTCCATACAGCAGGCTCCGTGGCGTGTCGGCCAAGCTTCCACCGGAGATGGATCGGCCCTCGTCGAGCTGATGCAACTCTATGGAGACGCGTACGAGCGCACCTTCGGCCGTCTTATCGAGAGCCCGAGCCTCGGACACACGCGCGAACTGAACGAAGACCTCCTCAAGGGATTCTCGGCCTGGGTGGAGTACCGCCAGGCGAGTTTTGCATATCAAGTCGAATTGGGTGAAACCTGGACGCATGCCTTCGAAGCGTTTATGCGGAACCTGATCGCCAAGACCGAAAAGGGCGAGACCGTTCAGAGCCTGCGGGAACTCCTGTTTCAATGGATCGACGTCATCGATCAGGTATTCGCGAAGGCCTTCCGATCCGACAACTACATTCAGTTACAGGGGCACTTGCTGAACACGGCGATGACGTACCGGCTCCATGAGCGCGGAATCGTCGAAACCTTTCTGAAAACCAGTCATGTGCCCTATCGAAGCGAGATGGACGAGGCCCACCGCAGAATCTATCATCTCCGCAAGGAAGTGAAGGAACTGAAGAAAGAGCTGCAGGCCATCAAGGCGCAACTTTCCACCCAGGCTAAGAGTCAACCGGCCCAAGGATAACCATCCATCGATGGATGGCGCCGAGCCGGCAAGGAGATTACGAAATGTCTCGTTCGTTCTATCTGAGTCCTGAGCAGACCATGCGTGAACTCATCGACCTGAACCGCAAGGTCGTCACTGGAATCGAGCGCCTAAGCCATGTCCGGGAAAAGGACATTCAGGCCGGGGTCAGTCCAAAGGAGGAAGTGTATCGAGAAGACAATGTGGTCTTGTATCACTACATCCCCATGGTGGAGAAACCGTTCCACATTCCCGTTCTCATCGTGTATGCCTTGGTCAACCGGCCCTACATGGTCGATCTGCAGGAAGACCGATCATTGGTCCGCAATCTCCTCAAGCTGGGCATGGACGTCTATCTGATCGATTGGGGATACCCTGGCCGAGGAGACCGATGGTTGACCCTGGACGACCATATCAATGGGTATATCAACGACTGTGTGGATGTGGTGTGTGAATGGCACGGATTGGACCGGATCAATCTTTTGGGGGTCTGTCAGGGAGGCACCTTCAGCCTCTGCTACACGTCACTCTATCCCGAAAAGGTCAAGAACCTGATCACGATGGTCACCCCAGTGGATTTTCACGTCCAAGAAGGCGTGCCCAATCTTTGGGCCGGATGTAGTACGACAGCCCACACCATGGACGTGGATACCTTGGTCGATGCCTTCGGCAACATCCCCGGCGAGTTCATGAATCTCGGGTTCCTCATGCTGAAACCCTTTCAGTTGGGCCTGGGAAAATACCTTGAAATGATCGACATCATGGACAACGACGAAAAATTGCTCAATTTCCTCCGCATGGAGGAATGGATCTTTGACAGTCCGGACCAAGCGGGTGAGACCTATCGACAGTTCATGAAGGACTTCTACCAGGGCAACAAATTGATCAGCGGCAATGTCATGATCGGAACGAAGAGGGTCAACCTCTCTCAGGTCCGGGTGCCGGTGTTGAATGTGTATGCCGAGCAGGATCACCTCGTTCCGCCGGCCTCCTCCATCGCGCTCGAGCGTTATGTAGGAACCACAGACTATACTCTGCGGTCCTTCCCCGTTGGGCACATCGGCATGTATGTCAGCGGAAAGGTGCAGAAAGACCTCCCTCCCACCATCGTAAAATGGCTAAAAGAACGAACCGCCTGACCGACAACGACTGCGCCCGCTCGTCCCTGCCGCGTGGCGCGCTGGCGCGACGCTCTCGGCCAGTGCGCCTCCTCCTGGAAAAGACGCGCCGGCGGTGAAGACGTATTCCGTATGGGCAGCTCTGGCCGCGGGGATTGTGTCGATCGGCTCAATGGCCTTGTTGGGCGGATGCGCCGGGCACGGCTACGAATGGCAAGCGCAGACGCGCTCCTTGCCGTTGTCCTCCCCGATGAGTCCCCTGGTTCTCCACCAAGAACCGATCGCCGTCCTCGAGACATTGACGTCGTTTCCCGAGAGGGGCATGCGACAAGGCTTCAGCTCCGCACTCGATCGAGCGCTCTCCGAATCCGTCCACCAGCCGGTCACTGTGATGCCCAGTCATCATGTGTTGAGCCAGCTCAACGGAGCTGGCCTGACGGCCGATTATGAGGAACTCGTCGTCGCGTACGAGCGAAGCGGCGTGTTGGATCGGGCGCGACTGCAGCGCATCGGGACCGCGTGTCGCGTGAACTATGTTTTTCAGCCCGTCTATTCGACATTCAGCCAGGAGACCGAGGATCGATTCAGCCTGTATGGCTGGCGTCTGCTCCAAACCCGCATCACGGTGCTGCGACTCGGCCTGGAACTTTGGGAGGTGTGGACCGGTAGATTGGTCTGGGCTTCCTCCGGAGAAGTCACGATCGCCAGCGACGTTATGGGACAGGCGCGCATCCCGCTTGATCGCGCCGCGGAAATCCTGTGGTCGGCCATGCTTCAGGACCTTGAGGAGGGAAGAATCAACTCCACCTACACCCACATTGGGAAGGCGATGAAGTCCCTGAATTCTTTCTCTGGCAAACGAAAGCCGACCCTGTCCGATACCGGGCCTCCGCGTGATGGCGGAGCGAGTTAACCACGTGCCGGTGGAGGCCGGGGCTGTCTCCAGGGCCTCAATGGAGGGCATCGGCATGCCTCGACGTCTACAAACCCCATTGGTCAAGCGCTGCATGATTGCTCTGTATGCCGTGCTGTTGGCATTGTCGGCGGCGACGGCTGAGGCTTCCCACAAGGTGGCGCACTGCAAGCCGCTGCCCGCCGACAATGAGTTCGCTTCCGACTTTTCCCTCATCACGGACCAGGAGTGGGGAATAGGCCTCGGAGGATGGGGCGGCATTCGGAAAGGCCATCCCCTGCGTCGACCTCCCGTCATTTTCGTCCATGGCAACACCAGAGATGCCTGGGACTGGGATGAGGAAGGACGAAGCGTCAAGCAACGCTTCTTGGAAGCCGGCTACACCATGCAGGAGATCTGGGCGATCTCATACAACGGGAAGTCCACCAAGCTCAATCCTCCCCCTCTGCAGTGTCGAACGGACAACAGCAGCAATGTCTCCGACCTGACGGCCTTTGTGAACGCCGTATTGACCTACACGGGCACAACGAAAGTCGACATCGTGGCGCATTCCCTGGGCGTGACGCTCGTACGAAGCGCAATGAGAGCGACCCCCGAGCTGTCGCAGGCGGTGCGCAAGTTTGTGGGGATTGCCGGTCCTAATCACGGGACGACGGTCTGCCGTCGTGCCTGGCTGGTCTGGCTCATCGGTTGGCAGGAATTCGTGGGATGCGACGAGCTCGCTCCTGGTTCCGACTGGCTGGCGAGACTGAACGATGGTCGCGGCAGGGGCGAAACACCGAGCCCCGCACGGTACATGACGATCTATGATGGAACCGGAGCGGACATCTTTTACCGCCCATGGCTCTTCGGATGGCCTGTCGGGGATGCGGACAGTCCGGCTCTCGAGGGGGCGGAGAACAAGCGGCTGCCTGGATTGACGCATGACGAACTGAAAACTGATCCACAGGCCGTGACCCTCTTCCTTCGATTTGTATCCGACCCGTAGGTCTATCCAGTCTCTGTGCTGCTGCCACAGCCGACCCGTTGCGCCGAGACATTCGTAAGCGGCCTGGACAGGATCCAACAGGTCGCCAGGAAAGTAAATCGGGCATGAGACCGCTACCCACGCAACTCCCGCTCAAGCAATGGGCTCAGGGCGGCCGCTGCCTGCGTTTGTAATACTGCATCTCGATGTGCTAAGAGTGTACGAGTAACGCCGCGAATACTCGGCCCTTCAGGGTTTTCGCCAATCGATCCCATCACAAGCACAAGAACTTTTCACTAGCCAGCAGGAGGTCGTTTATGCAGACACGCAAGGTCAATTTGGCGCTTCAAGGGGGTGGCTCACATGGCGCCTTTACGTGGGGCGTGCTCGATCGCTTGCTTGAGGAAGAAGATCTTGAGATTACGGGAATCAGCGGGACCAGCGCCGGTGCAATAAACACCGTCGCTCTCGCCGACGGCCTGGCTCGGGATGGCAAGAAAGGCGGCAAAGCCGCGTTGACTGCGATGTGGGAGGCGATCGGGCGGATGCCTGGGCTGGCCACGTTGTGCAATCCCTTCGGCATAGGGGACCGGTTCAGTTTCGATTCCTCGCCGGTCTATCTGTTTTTTGATTTGATGTCTCGTATGTGGTCGCCGTATAAGCTCAACCCGTTCAACTATCATCCGGTTCGTGCCTTGCTCGACGAGTCGATTGATTTTGATCGACTCCAGCGCAACGAGACCATCCGCGTGTTTCTGTGCGCGACCAATGTCCGGACAGGAAGGCGAAAAGTGTTCGGTAATGGCGAACTGTCCGTGGATGCGGTCTTGGCCTCCGCATGCCTGCCGCACCTCTTCCAGGCGGTTGAAATCGATGGTCAGGCCTACTGGGACGGCGGCTATTCCGGGAATCCGGCGATCGCTCCGCTCTTTCACGAAACTCCGGTCGATGATCTCATCATCATCGGCATTAATCCGTTGATTCGACCCGAGCTGCCTTGGAAGGCCAGCGAGATCATCGACAGGACCACTGAGATCAGCTTCAGCACCGCATTATTCTTGGAACTGGAAGCCGTGAAATATGTCCTCGCCTTGCCCGGTAGGGATCAGGATGGTCATCCCTTGAAGGGCCGGAATCCCCGACTGCACGAGATCCATGCCGAAGAGCTGCGCGAGTTCGGCGCATCGAGCAAACTCAACAATGAATTGCGCTTCCTGCGGCACCTCCACGCCATTGGGCGGCGGATCGCGTCGGAATGGATCGATAAGCATCTGGATGCCGTAGGGAAGGAGTCGACCTTGGCAGCCACCCTGACGGCCCCGTCCGTGTCCGACCGCTGACGGCTCTTCGGTCAGCGGAGCTCCCGGTCTCATTGCCTCAGTTCTTCTCGCCATGTCGAGTTCGACGCGGGGTCGAATCGACCGACGTACAAATCGCTCGGGCAGGTTGCATGTAATGGAACCTGTCGGCATCCGAGTCGTGAAGAGCGGCTGGTTCACCACAGTCCAAGACCTGGGACGGTACGGCTACCAAGAATACGGCGTCACCGTTGCGGGAGCGATGGATTGCTTCGCCGCAACAGTTGCCAATCGCCTCGTGGGAAATTCCGACGGCGCAGCAGTCCTCGAACTCACCCTGAAAGGACCTGAGCTTCAGTTCGAGCGAGACGCGATCATCGCCATCACCGGCGCGGATCTCTCGCCGACTATCGACGGCATGGGCATACCACTTTGGGAATGCATGGAACTCCGGCGTGACAGCCGATTGAGCTTCGGCAGGCCGCACGCCGGGTCTCGTGCGTACCTCGCCATCGCCGGCGGCATTGATGTCCCACTGGTTCTCGGCAGCCGTTCTACCCACTGTTCGAGCGAAACAGGTGGACTTCAGGGAAGACCGTTGAAACAGGGAGACATGCTCCGCAGTGGACGACTCAGCCGATCCATCTGTCGTTTAATCGGGAAACGGTTGCCTGCCCAGTTGCTTCCTCGTTACAGCCGATCGGCGACCCTCCGTATCGTCCCTGGTCCGCAACGAGAGGTCTTCTCGGTTGGGTCGCTCGTGACCCTGACTGACTCCTCCTACCAAGTCGCTCCACAATCCGACCGCATGGGCTATCGATTGATCGGGCCGAGGATGACCTTCACGCGATCAGCACATTTCATTTCCGATTGTACCGTGATCGGAGCCTTGCAGATCCCACCGGACGGACAACCCATTCTCCTGATGGCCGACCGACAGACTACCGGCGGATACCCCAAGATCGCCGTCGTCATCTCGGCCGATCTCCCTCTGGCCGCTCAGCTGGTGCCTGGTCACGCCATCTCTTTCGTTCAATGCACCATCGCCGAGGCCCAGGCAGAGTTGCGGCATCGCCGCTTGCTGCTCGATATGGCCCTTCCGCCACAACAGCGTTCACTCCTGTCGTAATAAGGCTTGGTCCTCGGTCGGTATCCACTATTGGCTTCTGAACGGCGAGGAGGAATTCTATGGAGAAGGGTTTGCGAACCAACTCCGGACGGCGTGATGGAGTTCGGATAGCTTGAACGGCTTCAACACATAGGCCTGAGCACCCAGGCTGATGGCACGCACCGCGAGGTCCTTCGATTGCGCCGCCGTGATCACGACGATGGGAGTCTGTTGGTTCCACCGTCGCACCTGACGGAGAACCTCGAGTCCATCCAATTGTGGAAGGCCGATATCCAAGAGGACTCCGGCAAACCGGCGTTCCTGCATGGCCTTGATGGCCTGTATCCCGTCGACAGCCTCTTCCGTTTCATATCCCTCAGCGGTCAAGCGATCGGCCAAGAGTTGTCGAATGTCCGGGTCGTCATCCACGATCAGCAATCGCTTCGAGACCGGTTGGTCATGCGCTGCTGCCAACGGGGCGGCTGGGATGAGGGGGAGCGTCACAGAAAATTCGGAACCCTGGCCCGGTTCGCTACGTACGGTGATCCGCCCGCTATGGAGTTCGACGAGCGTCTTCACGATGGAGAGGCCTAAACCGAGCCCTTGCCCTTCCGTGCGTTGCGGTCGTCTTTGCACTGTCCGGTAGAATGGATCGAAAATCTTTGCCAATGCCTCCTCGGGAATCCCGGGCCCCGTATCGCGGACGCGAATGGTGGCGAAGGCCCTATCGGACGCGGACACCGACACGTCGATGCGTCCCTCTGTCGGTGTGAATTTGATGGCGTTGTGCACCAAGTTGGTGAGGATTTGGATCAACCGATCCCGGTCGACCCAGACAATGAGTACTGAAGGTGGATAATGACTCGTCAGCAGCTGCTGTTTTTCCTTCGCCAAGGGTCGAAGCTGTTCGATGACCTCCGCCACGCAACGTTCCAAATCCACCTCCGCCGGGCAGAGGGCAAGCTGGCCCGTTTCAATGCGGGTTCGGTCAAGGAGGTCGGTGATCATTCGGATCAGTCGCTCGAGATTGTCGGAGATGCGCCCCAGGTACCGTTGCTGTTTGCTGTTCAACGGACCGGTCAGCCCATCGAGGAGGTTCTCCACGTAGCCCTTCACCGACGTGAGCGGCGTTCGTAACTCATGCGAGACATGCGACAAGAAGCTCGACCTGATCTGGTCCGCACGTTCCAACTCTGCCGTCCGTTCCCGGACTTTGGCTTCCAACCCGGTATTCAGCTCCTCAATCTGTGCGTATGCCGAGGCGTTGTCCAGAGCGATGGCCACCTGGCTGGAGACCGTCTCCATTAATTCCAGGTCATCGTCCGTCAAGCTGTTCGGCGCAGTACGGTCAACCGTGAGCGTGCCGAGCAGACGGTCCTTTGCTTTCAGCGGCACCCAGATCACCGAATTCGTGCCGGTCCATGCAGCCAATTGCTGATTCATCGGATGCAGACGCGCCCAAACGGTCCTGATGTCGCGAATCAGCACCGGCTTGCCGGCGCTCAGCGCCGACGCTGGAAATTCGTCGGGATCGGACACAGGCAGCTCTCGCCGACGTACGAATTCTGCGATGTCATCGGAGACTCCTACGACCCTGCCGCTGTGAAGAACCCGGCGTACCGGGTCGTAAAAGCTGATCATGGCTCGATCGTAGTGGAGATCCTGGATGAGGGTCTCCAGGACAGTCTGCACCAGTGGCTCGCGGTCGAGCGTCGATCCGAACGAGAGGCCTGCGCGGTGGAGCGCGGTGAGCTGACTCACTTTGCGACGGAGTTCGACACGGGTCTGTTCCTGATCGAGGTACGCTTCCTTGAGTTCTGCGTACCGTTCTTCGACAAACTGCGTTTGCTCGTTGATTAACGACTCGCGCTTGCGATTCGCGGCCCGTTGACGAGATTCGGACAACATTCCCGCCGCCAAGGTGGGTGCCGTCGCCAACAGCAACGCCTCGATTCCGGACACCATGGGATAGAAATAATGGAGGTACAGCCACGCCGCGACTCCCGGCACGAATGTCCAGGCAGACCAAAATGTTTGTCGCGGCTCGGGCTGCCAGCGTACCTCCCATTCACACCAGGGTTCCCCGTCGACGATACAAGTCCGATCCGTCACTCTTGCTGGCGGTCCTCCGTGAATAAGCGACGGAGCCGCCACTATTCGTCCCTTGGTCGAAGCGCAGACCTGGTGGGCGCAGGCTTTGAGATACGGTCCAAACTGCTTCAGCGTATGCTCGGTAAAGCGAAGCCGATAGATCATCGAGCAATTCGTGACCTCAGCGATCTCGCACTCGACGGTCCCCTGCGTGTACCGTTGGGTCCAGTACAAGGCAAGTTTGGAGAACTGCGCAAGCGTAAACGGACGCCCCAGCACTCGAAACACCGGTGAAATGACTGTGGTCAGGCCGGTATTGTAATGAAACTGCGGATCGCCCGAGAGCTGCTTGCAGAATTCCCGCAGATAACTCAAGAATTCATAGGAATAGCTGTTCCATTCCTTTCGCAAGAATGCGGGTGTCACATGGTAGGAGGGATCTGGAATACGTCCATTGAGCAGCCGGCATAACTGTTCGACAGTCTGGACGGCCGCCGTTCCGCCGGATTTTTCCGCACAATGTTCGAGATGTTGGATCGCAGAAACGACGAGGGTTCCGCTCACGTCGGAAATTTTTTGCCCCTGCTCATCCTTCCCAAAAGGCCGAAATTTCATCAGCGGACGATCGAGGATCGTGTGCTCCTGAGGCAACAACTCCTTCTGCTCTTCACTGTCCGACCGAAGGGCGTCGGCAGCAAGCGGGCTTGCCGATACATCAGGCATTAATGCTGACCTCAAGTTGGGCAGGGTAAATCTTCCATGGCGCCCACGGCTCCCGCTCCATCGCATGCTCTAAATCTCGGAGCCGGTCCGTAAAGACTCGAAAGACTCTCTTCGCTTCTTCCATCCGCTCACCCTCCAGCGCCAGACTGGTCAAGTCGCTCAATAAGGGAGTGCGCACAATATTGAGAACATAGTTGGTGTTGACCAATCGTTGGTAGACGTCTTCAGGCACACGGCGATTGTCGCGATAGACACGCACGGGATGTGTGTGTGCCCATAATTGATAGTTCCAACAGTGCGTGCCGACCTGCTCATGGTGCACGCATTCCATGTACATCAGTTTGGCGACTACGTTGGCGAGTGCAACACATCCCAGCTTGACCGGGGGGAGCCCCAGACCGTTTGGAAGCAATCGGTCCAACTCGCCGACCCAGTCTTGTATCTGCTCATCGTACCGTATCGCCTCGTCGGTATAGTAGAGCCGGAAGTACCGGTAGGCATGGGCCTGCATGATCCGAAACAGGCGCTTGCAATTGTCGAGTGTCGGGGTAGGAAGTATTCCACGTATGTCGCGACGATGCCGGTCTTCCCTGGGATCGAAGCTACCCAACCGGAACGTTGCGGTCGACTTGCTGATCAAATGACAGAGGCCCTTGTAGGTCAAACTGTAGACCGCTTCAAAATCGCCGCCCGGCACCAGTTGGCCTAACGTCGCCAGCCGATTGCTGGCCTGTGTCCCGACCAGATGCGGCCAGAGGAGTCGGTACAACGGATGAGAGTCGGTCAGCTTTGTGCGGGTCGCAAACGCAAAGAGCTCGCCGCCAACCAAATGGGTCCAGGTCCAGTGCCGTATGAGGGCGGTATCAGTCGTGGCGGCACAAACAGCAATGCGCGATGCAAGCGGCCACTCGGGATCGCCCGGGACAATCGTTCCAAGCTGACATTCAATCCGACAGGGTTTGAGCGTGACGTCTTGCTCATGGAATTGAAACAGCACGTGAGCCCAGGGTTCGTAGAGGTCCGGATATGACTCGTACGATGAGAGCTCACGCAAATCCCACTCGTACTGCGTACGAGTACCTTTCACTTTCTTCAAGTAACCGGCATAAGGCCCCCGCAAGGCCAGCATACCGAGATCCGGGAACTGTTCCAGCTCAGGCGGCAAGGTGGGCGGCTTCAGCGTTCTCTTCGGATCAAGGTTCAACGCTGCCGACGTTTGTATCACCGTCCGGCGGTGTCCTTTGGTATAGGCTTGATCCAGAGCGACATAGGGGTCAGCCGGAATCTCTGGGCGGCCCGGCTGCATAGGACCACATGTGGTGGTATAGAGCCATGCTAACACGCGCAGGACCAGTTCTTCCGGAAAGAATTTCGGATACAGCCTGGTCAACAATCGCCGTAGCATTCCCTGCTTGGCGCGGCCCTCGTCTTGTAGCGAATGATCGGCGATCCGAATATCGCTGATCGGGATGCTCGGATACACCTGTACCAACGGGATCAATTGAAGACGAGCAGGCGTTCGATGGGGACGATCGACCACCATCGGGATATTGCGTTGATATTTTCTCTTCGCCACGAAGTTCCAGAATCCCTTCCGAAGGGTCCATTGTAATGTGGTCATCAACGACATAAGCCAGCCTCCTTCACGAGAAGGAACCAATAGGTTTGCGCCGCATCCAGCGGTCGGGGCTCCTCAATCAGGTCGGTTTGTGTCCAGCCGGTTCGTGAATGTTATGCCAAGGAAAGAACGCGTTGCCCAATCCCTGTAGGGCCGGAGCGAGCGTCGGATAGTGGCGGAGCAGGACGCTGGTCAGATCATTCATCTGCACCCAATCGATTCCCATGGGGGTATAGACTTCCGGGCGGAAATCAGCCGTGAAGAACCGATCGCTCTTCAGTCTCCGCGGCGCCATGAGCGTGAAGATGCGAAATGCGGTGTCGCTGATCGCAAAGCCATCAGGCGGCTCTTCCGCGAGCAACCCGACCAGGGTGTCGATGCGCTCAACATCATCTTGGTATAAATCCCGGAGTGTTTTCGCCCATTCACGGTTTAACTCTTCGAAGCTCCGTACAGGGCGCATGCGCAACATGCGTCTGAAGTTGTTGTAGCGAGGCACCGCCCGTTCACGATCCCGGAAGACATCGATCGCGGCCACATCGAGGATCTCCTCCTTGCCGTCCGGAAGGAGCTTGATCCGCTTGAAATCTTGAAGAAAGCGAGGAAAATTGCCCAGTGTGAGTTTCCCTGGGTGTGCCAAGCCGAACGAGAACCACATATTCTCGATGCCCAGCTTGTCCATCACGGGGCGCGTGTTGTTGCCTTCGACTTCTCTGAAGGTCTTGTAGTGACAAACACTCGGGTCTGTGAGCGAGTTGAACCGATAGTCGTCGGGAATCAACGGATGCAGCCGATAGACGGCGACAAACTCTTCGGTCAGGGAATAGGGAACGGCATGATGATCCGTGGGAGACCCTGGAAGTCCTCCCAACACGTCGTTGTCGCTCAATCGCCCGAATCGCTTGCGAATCTGTTCTCCGAATGCGCCCCACCAATTGATTCGCATCGCGCGATCGGCCGTTGGGTGCTGCAGCAATGCGGGCGTCCATTCCACGGTGTGGATTTTGGTCATGAGGGCGCTGTTGATCAGGCGGGCTTGTTGGAAGAGTTGTTCATCGGTCCATGACGGATAGCTGACATGCAGGGCTTCGCAGATCGCGTTGTGCTCCAACGCAAAAAGCGTGTGAAACATGCTGAGGCCGATCCAATAATTGTCGTTGAAGCCCGTGAGATCAATACCTGGCTGGTCCGCGTCGATTGTTGCCATCGATGGGAGGCGTCCATCGATGAGGATGAGCTTACCATGCTGAGCCTCACCGCGGACCAGCTGTTGGCGGGTGACATCGCTTCCGTACAGTTGGGATCCGTCCCACCAGTGCGTCTCGGTGTTTAAGAAGACCGGCATAGAGGCAGGACAGCCTCGAGCGCGTGGCGCTTCGTTGGTTTTGCGAACCATCATCGGGTCCTCATGCCATTCGTCACCCGGTCCCAACTGAATCGGCGTATCCGGGTAATCGCTTCGGTCATGATTGAACCAGTCATGCAACTGAAACTGAATCCAGGCGGCAAGGAGCAGATTCACTGAGGTGGCCGGAATGAACTGTATGCGTGTCAAGAGCACACGACTGACGGTCTTGGGACTGGGGTTCTCGATACCAGGGTCTTGCGAGACTGGGATCAAATTCAATGGACAGTTGCGGCCGAACGGCGTTCCTGCTTGCCCCATCGAAGGGTATTGCAGATCATTATGCGATCCGTCCGCCCGTCGTGCCGAAAGATCGGTCGCATGGAATGGACATCGCTTGCCCGTGGTTTCGGCAAACGGGGTCGTATCGTGTAAGTTCCATCGCCGAAGGTCGTACTGAAGAGCGATCAGGTTGAGAAGCCCCAGCAGTTTCGGCAGTCGATGCCAAGGAACCATACGGTTCAATGCCCTATAACACCACGCCATCACGCGCAATGCCCTACCCGAGCGTCTCATGGTGTCCTCCCAGCTTCTCTTGAGTGGTTCCCTCTTCAGACCTTTTCACTTATGCAAGACATGGACGCATGGAAAGCATCGGACAGGCTCTGTGGAACGCTGTCTGGCAAAATGGTCAAACACAAGGAATGACTTGTGGTTGCAATCGTAGTGATCGTCGAGACGGATGTGAAGGAGGATCAGTCTGATTTCTGACTAGGACTTTTACCGGTATCTGTTCCGATACAGAACCATCAGAAAAAGATACACCCATAGATACAGCTCAATAATCAAGTGGGTATTTGCTCTAGAATGCCTATGGTGGAATGAGCATCCGGGTGGAAACAACTTTCGAGGCATATCGCATTGTAAGGCCTTGTATGAGAGACGCTGTTTATGCCATGATTGCGCCCTAACAAGGAGGTACGCATGGACCATATAAAAATCATGATTTACGGGTTTATCGGCATCGGGGTAGTCGTTGCAATCACGGCTTTGCTCACCAACTTACTTGGTATCGCCAGGCAGTGAGCCTGCCGAGGGGAGCATTCCTCGCTGGATCGCCAGTCTGCTCACAGAAATGAGAGAAGACAGCCTTTCATGGGGGGTCTGTACTTTGTCGTAGCTCCACAATAACCTGGCACATTTCAACAAAATTAAGCTCCGCCTGTGCGTACAAACGCTACAGGCTCGTATGCGCGAAACGGTGAGATGTGCCAGTGTTGTGGGTCTGACCTTTGAGGTGGAACCGATCAAGGCGGAGGGCCTTGAGTACTCCGACTACCTTCATCAGCGGTCCTCGAAGCGGATTCGTTCAACCTTCTCTTCGGTCAGCAGGCTGGCTTTACGAGCATGGCGGGGCCTCCTCCGCTGCCTCGCAAAGAGGATCCACATGAGACAGACGGACGCAGATGAGGAGTACCGGATTGGCTTGAATTCTCTACTTATAGGCTCTGTGCTTGACTGTCGAATGCATCGCGGTGCCGCTCGAATAGCCGGCGTGAGGCAGCCTCGAACCTCACGTTTCCTACCGCGTCTGTCACGCTCCTACTTTATCAAAATCGACTGGAGCTGTTGAACGTCACGTACGGGAAGCAATGAGGGACGGAGGTCTCTGGCTGCATGTAACGCATTGCCCGCTCATACAGCCTCCCCTTCCGCTTAACCGAAGCGATCACGAAGAAGGATGATCTTGGATCGTCGTAAGGAAAGACCAAACGTCCACCGGTTCCTACCGCCATCGGGCCGATATAACTATCGTCGGTCTTGTCACCTGCGACATTCTTGAAGAACAACCGCTCTCGCAGTCGGTCCACATCGGTATACAATAGTCTCATACCAACAGCGGATGGGACCTGGCGAAGACATCCCAGCCATTGTGGATCAATTAACAGGCCACGAGCGGAACATCATGGAGACAATGTTTGCTTGGGTCCACAACTATGAGTACCCAGCCATTGTCCTACTCCTCATGCTGGGGATTGTCGGTCTCCCCATCCCCGATGAAACGCTGCTGCTCTTTGTCGGCTATTTGAGTTTTAAAGGCGAATTGTCGACAGCGCTCTCACTGTCAGCCGCCGTGGTGGGCAGCGCCTGTGGGATCACGATCAGTTACGGCCTGGGTCATCTCTTGGGGGCACGCGTCCCCACGATAGTAGGGCCATGGCTCCATATCGACCAAACCAGCTTTCGTACTGCGCAGCGGTGGGTCAGCCAATGGGGAAAGTATGGACTCCTTATTGCCTACTTTATACCGGGTCTGCGGCATCTGGGCGCACTGATGTTAGGTGCATCCGGACTTCAATATCCCACCTTTGCAATTTTTGCCTACACCGGTGCGGTCCTTTGGTCTACCACGTTTATCACAGTGGGCTATCTTCTTGGTGAAGAATGGGTGACCTCTTCCACAACCCTTCACCATATGTTCAGATGGATCGGCATGGGAGCCCTGATGACCGTGGTAGGGCTAATTATAGTGATGCGGCTTCGGCGTCCGCAAAGGAAGTCAGAGAAATTCGACTGAGCCACAATGTCTCGCCGTGAGAGCGGCAATCGAATTCCACCACGCCTGCATCGGTACTGAGCAAGGTTTCGTGGCCCATGATCGCGTGGAGATGACTCAAGGTACGCGAAGAGACGCTGCATATGTGTAGTGGCTGTCTTACTCCGCGCGCGTGCAAGGAGGCGGGTCAATGTTTGACCGTCTGATCCAGGTTTCGCTCGAGAAAAAGCTTGCGGTGAGCCTCGGTGCTGCGCTCCTCCTCTTACTTGGGATCGGAATCATTTCTTATCGTAGCACGGCTGACCTCATCGATCATGAATCCCGAGTCGTGCACACGCATGAGATCAGAGAAGCGATTGAGCAGCTGCTTCTCCTCATGGAGGACTTGGAATCCAAATACCAGATCGATCTGCTGACAGGTCAGCGGCAATACCTGCACTCCTATCATGAAAAGCGTCAGAACATAGAGGCAGCCTTGCACACCCTTGCCGGCCAGACGTTGGACAGTCAAGTTCAGCGACAACACGTGTTGACGTTACACCGGCTGATCGATCTGAGGTTGACGCAATCCCGAACATTAATCGACCTCAGAGATGCCGACAAGATCGACATTCATGAGCTGAAGGCACATCTCGACGTCGGTACAGAGACGATGAACAAGATCAAAGTCGTGCTCGGGAAGATGCGGGAGCAGGAGCAGATGTTATTGGCCGGCTGGTCGAAGCGCACAGACAGCGCGGCTGCGTTCACATTGTCGCTCATTTTTGGTGGAACCCTCTTGACCATTGTCCTGGCCGGCGGGGGAGGACTCGTGATCTTTTACGACCTGGCGAAACGCCGCCAGGCTGAAAAGGCCGTCATGGTGGGGCACACCCGCCAAGCCTTGATTTTGCGCAGTTTGCCCATCGTGATGTACTCTGCAAAGCCTTCGGGAGACTATGGGGCCTTGTGGGTGAGCGAGAACAGTGAGGCGGTGACCGGTTATCCACCAAAAAGTTTTGTGGATAACCCATCCCTTTGGGCATCGCGGCTCCATCCCGACGATCAAGAAAAGACTCTGGCGGAGTTCAACAAACTGTCCGAGACCGGCGCACTGGCGACTGAGTACCGCTGGCAGACATACGACGGCAGGTACCGCTGGTTCCGCGACCAGGCGGTGTTGATCCGACGGTCAGACGGAACCTCCCAAGAACTCGTCGGCCTCTTCGCCGACGTCACCGCACAACGACAAACGGATGAACTGATTCGGAGGCAGGCCGACATCATCAATCAAATCCAAGAAACGGTGATCACTGTTGATATGAACGGCTACGTGACAAGCTGGAATAACGGGGCGGAACGATTGCTTGGATATACGGTCAACGAGGCCCTTGGCAAACATATCTCATTTGTCTACCCAATGGAGGACCGCGAGTTCCTGGAACGTGACGTGCTTGCCCCTGTCAAGGCCAAAGGAACCCATCAGGTCGAAATCCGGAGACGCACCAAGTCCGGAGCACTACGGGTTGCCCACCTTTCACTCGTCTTGCTGCGGAATGACAACGGTGCTCCAATCGGCATCGTCGGCTATTCGATGGATATCACCGATCGAAAGCGCGGAGAGGAGGCGCTGCTTAATTCCCGCAACCAACTTGCGGCGCTCGCCGTTCGCTTGGAGTCGGTGCGTGAAGAAGAACGAGGACGAATCGCGTTGGAAGCTCATGATGTGCTGGGACAAGCCTTGACGGGCTTAAAACTAGATGTATCGTGGGTCTACAAGCAAATTAAAGAATCGAATGGCTCGTTCGAGCCATCTGCTGTCCTGTCACGATTGGCTTCGTCGCTGGAGCTCGTGGACTCCACCATTCAATCGGTGAGGGAGATCGCGACGACATTAAGGCCCGGTGTGTTGGATCAACTCGGTCTGGAAGCCGCGGTTGAATGGCAAGCGCGCGAGTTTCGCCATCGAACCGGAATCGCCTGTACTACCAGTATTTCGCCGGACCGGATCGGTGTGGGGGATCAGCAATCGACCGCGCTCTTCCGCATCCTCCAAGAGGTCTTGACGAATGTGGCTCGGCATGCCCATGCTAGCAATGTGGACATCAGACTGGAAGAAACCCGCGACCATGTGATCATGCAAATCAGGGACAATGGCCAAGGCATCACCCTCGATGAAAAGTCCGGGCCGCAAGCATTCGGCCTGCTGGGGATGCGCCTACGCGCCAAACAGCAGGGCGGTGCGTTCGACATTCAGGGCAGGCCGGGAATCGGAACAACGGTCACCGTCAGGATGCCACGATCTCCGACAAGCGATGATTAACATTCTCCTTGCAGACGATCACCCGTACCTGCGCCGAGGCCTGACGCAGATTCTCACCGATGAGTTTTCCGGAGCCGTGATCGGAGAGGCTTCGAACGTCCATGAGTTGGTGGAGCAAGCCCAGCAACGCCGCTGGGATGTGGTTGTATTGGACTTAACCATGCCGGGACGCGGCGGGTTGGAGGGGTTGCACGAACTGAAACGGCTCTTCCCAAACCTGCCCGTATTGGTATTGAGCATGCATCCGGAGGACCAGTTTGCCGTACGTGTGTTACGTGCCGGTGGAGCCGGGTATCTGACGAAGGAAAGCGCTCCCCAGGAATTGGTGCAGGCCATCAAGGTGATCTCGCGCGGAGGGAAATACATCACACCCAAAACGGCTGAACTCCTGGCATCGCACCTTCATCAACAGAGCGACCACGAACGACCGCCTCACAGTTCCTTGTCCGATCGCGAGGACCAGGTGTTTCGCCTGATTGCCGGCGGCAGCACGATCACGGAGATCTCCGACCAGCTGTCTCTCAGCATCAAGACCATCAGTACCTACCGCACCCGCATCCTAGAGAAGCTGAATCTCAAGACCAATGCAGACCTGGCGCGCTACGCGGTGCAACATCACCTCGTGGAATGATCACGACAGTCGACCCCTCCCTGTCTTCCCGACGTAGTTCACCGCCAGTGGTCATAGACCCATAGCTCCCCTACTCTGCCGAGTCGCTTCCCTGTCGGACAATTCCCACAGACAACTCCAGCCGACTCCCACATGTATGAGCGCCTTGGTCCTATCCTCCTGAGTGGGGCGATAGTGTTTACTACAGTCCATGGCCTTTCGCTGCTCACAACCTCGTAGACCTTGTGCGGGCCGAGTGGTGCACAGGCTTCCTCGGGTGAGATGATTGAAGGAAAGGAGTGGGATGAGCTGTCCCCGTTGCGGAGGGATGTCAGCAGCTGATCTTGCCGCCGCGATGGACGAATTGGTCTGCGGGTGGGCGGTAATCGATGGTCCCTACTGTCATTGCGACGAGGTCGAAAGTTCGATGCAGGCAGGTTCGGCGGGAGAGAGGACCGATGGTCCGGCAGTGCCTCCGAATCGCAGCACGACATCGGAGAGGAGAAGACCATGATCGGCTATGGGAAACGTTTGCTACTCATCCATGATCCGGAGACAACGCAACTGCCTCTCGACGCAATACTAGAGCAGGAGGGATTTGTCGTTGTGCAGGTGCCTGATGGGGTTCAGGCACTATGCGAGATGCAGTTTCACCACTTTGATGCGATCATCATCGACTCGCCCATTCCTGACCTTCATGGGCTCGATCTCCTTAAGCAATCTCCAACGACCTGGCCCGAGCGACCGATCATACTATTCACGGAAGTCGCCTGGGATACGTACGACGTGGCGCAGGCGCTGGGAGCTTTTGCCTGGGTACGAAAATCATCTGACCCGAGCATCCTGTTGGGCATGCTGAGCTTGGCCATGATTCAGAGAGTGGAACGGGAATCCGTACGGGCATGAGAGCAGGTTGGTCCATAGCGCAGCGGGAGACAGTCTATGACCACGGAACATGCGGATACAGAGCTGGCTATCCTGACCATGCTTCAACGAGACAGAAGTCATGACGATGGACGAGATCTTGACCGTTGGACAACCAAACTCCACTTGGAGCCAAGTGTTTCTCGCAATCGGCCACCTGAGTCGACAGAACCTGATCGCGCTCCATCGAATGGGCCTGAGCTATCACATGAGCCTGATGAACCACGAGTGGCCCCTCGATCAGGAGCACCATCCGGCTCGATGCGACGGCGTGTCTGGATTAATGTGAGGGTAGAACCGGGGTGTCACTTATCTTCCTCTGTTGCCTTGTGATGGTCAGCGCAGTCAGCTCATTTGGGCTGATGCTGTGGCTCGTAGTGCTGGGAATTGTGTGGTTCGTCATGCCGGGAATGAAGGGGGGATGAGGTAAGCCGACTGTGTTGAACATCTGTGCTCTCGACCCACAGTATTTTATTCATCCGCCATGGAGTAGGTCGCATGAGAGAAGTGTCTATACTCAACTCAAGACGAGATTCAAGCACTCATGCCCTGCATGGGAAAGCATGACTCTAGATGAAACCTGTCAAGGATTTGGGAGGTGCCTATGTTTCAACAGGCAGAGCAACATATAGAGAACGGAGAGAAGGAAGCAAGTGTGTCGATCGCTGGACGAATTCTGCTGGCTGTGGACGAGTCCGAAAACTCCCATCGCGTCGTCCAGTATGTTGGATCTCTGCTGAGCCGAACGCCCAACGCCGTCATCACCCTCTTTCATGTGCTCAAGCCCATGCCTCGGAGGTTCCTGGAGCATGGTGGGTCGGAGAATCCAACGGTCGAGGCGCAATTGAGCGTACAGTTGCGTCATGAGCAGGACGCCTGGATTCAGAAGGAACGGGAATCCGAGTGTCATGTCCTGAAGCAGGCGTGCGAGACACTGGCACAATCCGGGTTCGACATGAACCGCGTGGCGGTGAAGTATGGTCATGACGACGATATTGCCAGAAATATTCTCGAAGAGGCCCGAAACGGGCATCACGATACCATTGCCGTAGGACGGCAGGGGATATCGCGGATCAAACAGATCTTCGGCGGCGGCACAACCGACCATCTCCTGCACGCCGCCAAGGGATTTGCGATTTGGGTGGTGGCATGAAAACGGGTGGAGACTCATACCTTTTGCACCACCCTCAGGGACTCTCACTTCTCCCGCCTCGAATTCTAGCCGCTCAACTTCATGCCTCTCTGAACATATTCGTTCTCGCTGAGGACTCATGGTGAACGGAAAGCCGCGCGTGGTGATTCTGGGTGGAGGCTTCGGCGGGATGTATGCCGCGTTGGAATTCGAACGCGCCCTGGCACGCGGAGCCGATTTGGATGTCACCCTCGTCAACCAGGACAATTT
>PHGD01000116.1 GCA_011090425.1 Nitrospira sp. LK70
CGCAGCACCCGAAGCACGGCATCCATCTTTTTGTGCGAGGAGAAGCGGCCTCGTTCCGCCTTCGATTTCGCCATGAACACCTCCATCAATGAGGGGCAGTATGCCCCAAATGTGTGTCCAAGGAAATCGTGGGGCGGAGGACTTCTGTCTATCACAGTGACATTGTGCATACGTCCTGCCTGATCCACACCAGCAAGGTTCTTTTGGCTTGCGTTTCATAAGAGTCGTTTGTCACAGGAATTTAGTCGTAACAAAAGGTCGGAAAGATTTTATTCTCACGTATCTCATCGAGTTGTGACCCTGAAGGTATCACCTGCGAGAATGAGCCCCTCGGTACCGTCCCCAAGCTTGACCTTGAACCCATCATGATCTTGGCCGTGATACACCCCGACGACCCGAGCCGTCTCGCCTGGCTTCAGTGTCGCTACAACCTTTCCCGGTTCTACACCAGTACTCGCCGATCCAGGAGAAGACGGTGACTGCTCGATACTGCGAACGTCCGTCGGCTTCTCGATTGCGAGAATGTTTTCTCGTTCACCGCATCCGGCTGCAGCAGCTGCGATCAAAATGACACCACCTGCTAGGATGCAGCCATCGCGCAATCGGCTTGTGATATGAAACCATAGATTTTCTCGCATACATCCCTCAGTAAATGATCCCACCGACTACCCAATGTCTGTCATCCGGCACATCGATCAACAGCCTGGTGAAATTCATTTTGGCTAGCTGCGAGCCGATTTCATCTTCTGTAAAGGCCGCCAGCAGGGAATTGTAGAAGTCACGGCGTAGAATGTCCGGCTCATTAGCAGCGTACTGGTCAACGATAGCCTGTGCCTCCTCCGGCGATTCGGGACGGAGCAGATCCATCACGAGTACCGGCGCCCCCGGTTTCACGAACTGGCGCAGTTTCTGCCAGAACTGCAACGGATTCGGCAGATGATGGAGCAGGCTGTTGGAAATCGCGGCGTCAACGATTCTCGCGCCAACGACCGCTTCATACCGTTCGCATCGCAGCGAGATGCGGTCGGTCAATCCGGCTTTCTTTACTGCCAGCTCTCCTAACTGGATCATCGGGGCTGAGGCATCGATGCCGATGACCTGGCAGGCCGGATAGAGTTTGGCAAACCGAATTGGAACGTCGGCCGGCCCACAGCCGAGATCCAGTAACTTCCCCTGTGAAAACTCTGGGAAATACTCCTTGAACCGATCGACGAATCCTTGATTTTCTTCCGCGAAGTCGGCACGCGCGTACGCCTCAGCCTGCTTCGGGTCATCCATCAATTCTGGTTCTAGTACACGGTCCATGATGTCTCCGTTAATCGCTCTTCGTTAACCGCCTTTAACAGTTCACGTATAACGTCCTTACACCTCAACATGTATCGCATCTCCCGGTCGTACAACTCCACCTTGCAGCACTTTCGCATAGACACGACTCCAGCCTGGGTTGACCTTCTGCGAAATGCGTGAGAAGTCCTCATTCAGAAACCAACCCCTATTATGGATGCAGGGTGTTGTGTAGCTCGTCACCTCAAGTCGGATTTCTGGCCCGATCGTCAATCGAACGCCAGGTCTCATCAACTCCCATTCCAATCCAGACAAGGTGAGGTTTTCGCCCGACGACCCTGCGTCGATGGGATGGCCTTCTTCTTGAAGTTGCTCGATGATCTCAAGCGAATACAAACAGACCGCACGGTCAGGTCCCCCATGGAACTTGAGGTTCCGCTGCCGATCGCCATCCAACCCCCGTTCGCTTACCTTCCCTTCCCAGACAGGAAGTTTCGGGACTCCGCCATCAGAAACGTTGATCTGATGGACATGTGGATACAGCGGCCTGATGGACATCGTTAGGCCTCTCCGTCGCAGGATTCCGGTCTCAAGAATTTCATCGCCACCCAACCTTCTTCCTCACACCGTTTCGAGCAGGCCAAGCCAAGACCGGAAAATCGATCGACGATCTCGTCCTGCTCCTCGACCAGAATGCCGGAGACCAGTAAGCTCGCACTTTCCGATGCCGAACCCACCAAATCACCGGCGATGTCCAAGATTGTCTGCCGGTCGAGATTGGCCAGCACGAGATCGGCAGCAAACGAACCTCTTTGTGCCGGATCCTTCAACGTCCCGCACAGGATTTCAATCCGCTCCTTCAATCCATTCAGCACGACAGCCTCTCTCGCACAATCTACGGCAACAGAATCAATTTCGACTCCAATGGCCGATGCCGCGCCCAGTTTTACCGCTGTTATGGCCAAGATCGCACTGCCCGTCCCCACATCTACAACCTGTTCTTCGCCGTGAATCTCTTCTTGCAGCTGCTCCAGAAGCATGCGAGTCGTCGCATGATGGCCGGTGCCGAACGCTTGTTTGGGGTCAAGCACGATCTCGACATCCTTTGGCCCGACCACGACCGATTCCCAAGTCGGACGAATAACCAGCCGGCCGATTCGAAGCGGCTTCACCGAACGTGCCCACTCGTCGTTCCAGTCTTGAACCGGCAGGATGGTTACTGAAAAAGAATGTTCACTACTCGCTGTCTCTGAAAGGGCTGCACGCACCGAAGCTAACCGCTCTCCGTTCCAGTGGTCTTGCGCCCAATAGAGATGAATCTCGGCCACATCTTCCCAGGCTCCCTGGACCGTCGGATCATCAAGCCGACTCAGCAATTCCCCCGCATCCAGAGAACCGCTGATACACACATCCACCCAGTCATGCGGCATCGTCACTGCTCACTCGTGATCGGCTGCTTCCATCGTGTCATACCGGAGATGCAGCCTGATTTGACGTCCACCATCTGTTCCCAGTAAGGTCGCCAGTTATGGCAGGCTCACACATCTCCCAGATCGAGGCGGTTATCCGGCGCACCGACCGCCTCATTTCTCAGGGAATGAAGACCAGCGCAACGTTCACACGATGCCGGCTGGCTATTTTCCTCACCGGCCTCCTCGGCACCGTGACCCTCTATAAGCTCGACTGGTATCACAGCGGTAACCTGGCCCTTGGAGCATTCCTTACCATTTTCGTCACCGTGGCCGCGTATCATACCAGGGTGGAAACCGGGATTCACCGGCTCCGCCAATGGAAGCAGATCAAGCTGGCTCATCTGGCTCGAATGGCGCTGGATTGGGCCGCGATTGCTCCAAAACCGGGTGAAGGGCCGAAGTCTCATCCCTATGCCGCCGATCTGGATCTCTTCGGCATGCATTCGCTGACACATCTTCTCGACACCACCGTATCCGACCGTGGCAGAGAGCGATTGCAGAGCTGGCTGCTGGTGCAACCCCCTTCCCCATCGCATTGGCACGCGCGGCAGTCTTTGGTCAAAGAACTGGCGCCTCGCTCCTTATTTCGCGACCGGCTTGCGCTCGAAGCTAAGCTGACGGGAGACCAAGAAATCAACGGTAGGCGATTGGCTGCCGTGCTGGAACATCCGATCGGCTTGCCTCGCTTAGACACCATACTTGCCGTTCAGAGCGTCCTTGCTCTTGCCACGATAGGCCTTGCCTCGGCTTCGATGCTCGGCCTGCTTCCTGGTTATTGGATGTTTTCGTTCGCGGTCTATGCGTTGATCTACTTCATGACTGATCAAGGGGAAGAGTTGCTGGAGCATGCCGTCGGACTTCATCATGAAACTGAGCGGCTTGCCACAGTCCTCGGTTACATTGAGCGGCATGTAGGACGACGAGACTCGGCGCTCGCTTGCGTCTGGACAAATCTGATCGGTGAGGCCAGTCCCACGTTGCACCTCAACCGCGCTGCACGGACGCTTCATGCGATCAGCATCAAAGCCCATCCACTCGTCCATCTTGCCGTCAACGCGTTGTGCCCCTGGGATCTGTGGTTCACTCGACAACTCATTCACACCCAGCGCGACATCAAGCATGCACTCCCTCTGTGGTTGGACTGTTTGGCCGAAATCGAAGCAGCCTCGGCCCTGGCAACCTTTGCGTATCTCCATCCCGATTACACATGGCCGACTCCCTTCATCGCAACCGGCGAACAAAACGGCACCCCTCCTGCTCTCAACGCCGACCGACTTGGCCATCCGTTACTGCCGGCCAAGACCCGTATGGCCAACGACGTTCATCTGAAGGGACTCGGCTCCATTCACCTGATTACCGGCTCCAACATGTCCGGCAAGAGCACCTTCCTACGGACGATCGGTATCAATCTCTGCCTAGCGCAAGCCGGCGCCCCTGTCTGCGCCGATTCATTTGAATGGACGTGGAGCAGAATGGCCTGTTGCATCCGTGTCGACGATTCTCTCGATGCCGGTCTGTCGTTCTTCTACGCGGAAGTCAAACGACTCAAGGCGATCCTCGATGCAACTCAGGAACGCACCTTACCACCCGTACTGTTCCTGATCGATGAGATCTTCAAGGGCACCAACAATCGAGAGAGGCTCATCGGCAGTCGTGCCTACATCACCGCACTGTCGCAAGGACAGGGCTTCGGGCTCGTGAGCACCCACGATTTGGAGCTGGCGGATTTGGAAACAGCAGTACCGGGTTTGACCAACGCCCACTTTCAAGAAACCGTCTCGGCCGGAACCCTGGAATTCGATTACAGGCTCAGACCAGGCCCTTGCCCCACGACCAATGCGCTGAGAATCATGGAACTGGAAGGTCTGCCTATTTCCCAGGCCCCAAATATCAGGCAGAATAACCCTCACGGATGACCACATCGGCCGGTTCTGAAACTCAACCTCTATCGCATTCCCTCCGCGGTCTCTTGATCGCCCAATTCTGCGGTGCATTCAACGATAACGCGTGGAAACTGATGGTCGCCTTACTCGCCATTCGGCAAGCCACGGCAGGTATGGCACCGGGCCCTCAACTGGAGACAGTCGCCCAGATTCAGACGGCGATGGCATTTGTCATTTTTACGCTGCCGCTGATGTTCCTCTCTCTGGTCGGAGGCACATTGGCCGATCGCGTGAGCAAGCGGACGGTCATCATCGCCATCAAGATTGTCGAGGTCTGTCTGATGTCCGCCGGCACCGTCGCGCTCTGGCTCAATCCCGCCGGTGGCATTCTCCCCTTGATCGTCTTATGCGGCATGGGCGTGCATAGCGCGCTCTTCAGTCCATCGAAGTATGGAATTCTTCCTGAATTGATCCCGCATGAGCGACTCGCCGTCGGTAACGGTCTGTTGGAGATGTGGACCTTTGCGGCCATTCTGACCGGCACCGCTGCCGGAGGTTTTCTCTTACAGATGTCCGGAGACCACACCTGGCTGGCTCCGCTCGTATTGGCCGGACTGTCGGTCGTCGGTCTCACGACTGCTTTTAGGATTCCACGAGTGTCGCCCGCCCGTGCTGCCGGAGGGTTGGGAGCCACAGTCCAAGGCGCATGGGCGGCAATTCAATCCGAACAGATGTTGCGCATGGCCATTCCCATGGAAATCATGTTCTGGACGATTGCGAGCCTGTTCGGACAGAACATCATCGTCTATGCCAAAGCCGTCTTGCATCTGTCTGATGCGATGTCGGGCCTTCCGCTCACGATTTTGTCGGTCGGCATCGGAATCGGGGCCATGCTTGTCGGACGAATCTCCGAGAACCGGGTCGAGTACGGACTCATTCCGTTAGGCGGCATCGGCGTGTTTCTGACATTGCTGTCGCTCGGCATCCTGGCACCCCAGTTGACAGGAACATTCCTCATGATGGGAGCATTGGGAATTTGTAGTTCATTCATCTTTGTTCCGTTGAACGCCATCCTTCAATGGAAATCCCCGTCCGATCGGCGCGGCGCCGTCATTTCGTTCTCCAACACCTGCGTCTTCACCGGTATTTTGCTGGGATCACTCGCGGGTGGCTCGCTGGCCAATGTCGGTATCTCGACAACCGGCATTTTTTTGGCCGCTGCCGCAATGACCTTGGGTGGCATCTGGTGGGCGCTTTGGTGCTTGCCTGACACGTTTATTCGGCTGGTGCTGGTCATGCTCACAAACACCCTCTATCGCCTCCGCATCGTCGGCCAGTCTCATGTTCCACAATCCGGCGGCGCGCTCCTGATTCCAAATCACGTCTCTTTTATCGACGGCTTGCTGCTGATCGCCAGTTTGGATCGTCCCGTCCGGTTTGTCGTTGACTCGCAATATGCTGAGCAGCCGATCTTCAAGCCCTTCATGAAGGCGCTCGGAGTCATTCCCATTTCCTCGCATGAAGGTTTGCGGGTGATTCTGCGGGCGCTCCGCGAAGCCGGTTCTGCCATCGACAATGGAAATCTCGTGTGCATTTTTCCTGAAGGTCAGATCACTCGTACCGGAACGCTCTTGCCGTTCCGCAGGGGATTTGAACGGATCGTGAAAGGACGGACAGCCCCTATCATCCCAGTCCACCTGGACCGTGTGTGGGGCAGCATCTTCAGCTTCAATCGCGGCCGCTTTCTCTGGAAAGTGCCGGAGCGGCTTCCTTATCCTGTGACGGTTTCGTTCGGCGCACCGCTGCCGACGGATACCTCCGCGCACGAGCTGCGCAGGAAGATTCGAGAGCTCGGTGAGGCCGCCTGGCAGCTCAGGAAATCGACTCGTCGGCCGCTCCACCGTCAATTTATTTCGTCGATGCGTCGTGCTCCTTTGCGTTTAGCCATGGCCGACCAGAATCGCCCGCACGTCACATCCCTACAAGCGCTGATCGGATCAATCGTCCTTGCGAGGGTGCTTCAGTCGTATTGGAAGGACCAACAACGAGTGGGTGTCTTGTTGCCGCCTACAGTCGCCACAGCCTTGGTGAATGTCGCGGCGCCCCTCTGTGGGAAGACCATCGTGAACTTGAACTACACGGTCGGGAAATCCGGTTTAGAGGCCGCAGTGCATCTTGCCGGTCTGCGCACGATCGTGACCAGTCATACCTTCGTCGAGAAAGCCAAGCTCGAACTACCCGACGAACCGTTGGTGATCTGGCTCGAGGATGTGGCCAAGACAATCGATTTCGGTCAAAAGGCGTTGGCTGCCCTGCTGGCCCTGTTCGCTCCCTGCCGGTTCATCGAACGAGCCTGCGGGCAGAAGACCCCTCTTACCCCAGACAGCCTGGCCACGATCATCTTCAGCAGCGGTAGCACGGGAGACCCCAAAGGCGTCATGCTCTCGCACTTCAACATCGACATGAACAGCCAAGGTGCCACGCAGGTGCTTCATCTCTATCAGGATGAGCGGGTCCTCGGCATCCTGCCGTTCTTCCACTCCTTCGGATACATGGTATTCTGGTTTGTGATGTCCAATAACGCCGCCATGATCTTTCATCCGTCGCCGCTCGACGCGTCGGCGATCGGTGAGCTCATCCGCAACTATCGCATTACCTTCCTCGTGACCACACCAACATTCCTACAACTCTATTCCCGCCGCTGTACGCCGGAACAATTCAGCTCGGTGCGCGTCATCCTCACCGGTGCTGAAAAACTGCAGGCACGACTCGCCCAGGCGATTGAAGATAAGTTCGGTGTGGGTCCGATCGAGGGCTATGGAGTCACGGAATGCGCCCCTGTCATTGCCGTTAATTGCCCGGACTTCCGCGCAGCCGGCTATTATCAACCGGCCTCGCGCCGTGGAACCGTCGGTCAGCCGCTTCCCGGTGTGGCGGTGCAGATTGTCGATCCTGATAGTTACGCACCGCTCCCATCCGGCGCCCCTGGAATGTTGCTTGTGAAGGGACCGAATGTGATGAAGGGCTATCTCGAGCGTGAAGATCTCACCGCCCAGGTCATGCGGAATGGCTGGTACATTACCGGTGACATCGCCTCACTGGATGAAGACGGGTTTTTGACGATTACGGACCGGCTGTCACGTTTCTCAAAAATCGGCGGTGAGATGGTCCCTCACGGCAAAGTCGAAGAAGCCTTGCAACTGGCTGCTGGAGCCGACACGCAAGTCTTTGCCGTGACCGGTCTACCGGATGAAAAAAAGGGAGAGCGTCTCGCAGTCCTTTATACGTTGGAGGAATCCCGCATTCCTCCCATCCTGGAAAAGCTCTCGGCAAGCGGGCTTCCTAATTTATTTATCCCGGGAAAGCACCAGTTCATCAAAGTCGATACGTTACCGATCCTTGGGACCGGCAAGCTCGATTTGCGAGGCGTGAAGCGAATCGCGATGGAACAGCTGCAAGGAAGTGCTGAGTCATGAATCCTGAGTGTGTAACGCTGATGGCTCAGCAAGCATATCGAATGATCGATGACCAGTGACGAATGACCGAGAAATCATTGATCGATTGCCATGTGCATCTCGCCGCACTGCCCGACGGGGACAATGGTTGTTTCATCTCGTCGAAACTCCTTCGCAGCCCGCTCTTTCGTTTTCTCCTGTGGAAGCACGACCTCTCACCGACCCATCCGCGCGAAACCAACCGGAAGTATCTCGAACATCTGTTGACGGAGCTACGCGCGTCACGGCATGTTTCGAAAGCAGTGCTGCTCGGCATGGATGGCTGCTATGACCAGAACGGCCTGCTTAACCAGCAGCATACGGACTTTCTTGTCAGCAACGATTACGTCTTCCAAACCGTCCGCGCTTATCCGGATGTGTTTCTCGCCGGTCCGTCGATCAATCCCCAGCGCGAAGACGCCCTCGATGAAGTCCGTCGCTGTGCCGATGCCGGTGCCGTCTTGATCAAAGCGTTGCCGAACGCCCAGCACTTCAACCCAGCTGATCGGAGATACAAACCGTTCTATCGAGCACTCGCCCAGAGGAAGTTGCCGTTTCTCAGCCATGTCGGCTACGAATTCAGCCTGATCGGCAAAGACCAATCCCTCGGAGATCCCGATCGGCTCCGCTTGGCACTGGAAGAAGGAGTGACCGTCATCGCCGCCCATGCCTGCAGTTATGGCCTCATGTTCTATGAGAGGTTCCTCCCGACGTTACGGGAATTCTCGCAGCAGTATCCAAACTTCTATGCCGACATTTCCGCCCTCACCCAACCCCATCGGTTGAAAATGCTGTTGCATCTCAGGCGCCACCCGGAGATTCACTCCCGCCTCATTTTTGGAACCGACTATCCCCTGCCGGTCTTCCACATGGCAGTCTGGGGCCGCGTGGGCTTTGGCAGGTTGTGGAACATGATTCGTACAAAGAACCGGTTCGATCGACAGGTTGAGGTTTGCGCAGGTCTTAATCTTCACTTTGGCTCGCTTGGTGACCTACTACCTCCTTCAGGCAAGAAGGCTACATCCTAAAGCAACAATGGACCGTGATCAGATACTGGCTACCCTTCGCGAAAGGATTCTCGCTTTTTCGACATCACATTTATCGAGAAATCCTGACCATTTCCGCACCGGCAACACTTGGCATACTCTTCATTCAATTCTCCCGTGCGGACGCTAAACCTTGGACAGAACGCTGCTCCATGATTCCTCGCAACATAACCTACGGGAATCGGTGCCGACCGACGAAGCCTCCAGTTTCCCGCCACCGATCCACTACATCGTCAACCAAGACCGTTCCCTGTCGGAGATCGTTGTACACATTGCCCCTGCGCAATCAATCCACATACGCATGATGGGCCTCCTTCACCCGTTTCAACCTGGCACGACTCACTCGTTGCTCGTGCCTGTGCTCGGTGAAGTCACTTCTCGACGACCTCACCGGAGTTTGCCCTTCTTCAATAGGCTGTAATCCCCACAGCTTTGTTGATTTCTAAGTTCGCACCCCCTCCTCAAATACTTGAGGGCGTCACCTTCGTCCTGTGGTCGCCCGCGTCCTTCCAGATATGCGCCACCGAGGCTGTGACAGCCGATCGCATACCCACCCTCACAGGCCTTTTGGTAAAGATCGGCGGCTTCAAAGTCGTCTTGTTTAACCCCATTCCCTTCTTGATACATCTGACCGAGAGAAGCGCAGCTCAGGGCCACTCCCCCGTCACAGGCTTTCCGGTAGAGGGCCTCAGCTTGTATATGTCAGCGCCGATGATATAAGTCACCAAATCACCGAACTGAAAAGTCCCCTCAACAACGGCCAGAATGTCCCTTCACCAATTAACCAGAGGGAGGAGGGACGGATGCTGCGAAAGGAGGACTTCATGGTAATTCACGCATTGGCACAACGAGGACTGTATTTGTGTGACATCGCGAAACAGGTGGGCGTCCATCCCCGGACGGTGCGTCGAGCGCTGGCCCGGAGCGAGGCTCCAGCCACGCGACCGCGTCGGCGGGGCAGCCGGTTGGATCCGTACCGAGCCGACATCGACCGACTCCTGGCCGAAGACGTCTGGAACGCGGTCGTGATTTTCCGGGAACTGCAGACCAAGGGATATAGGGGCCGGCTCTCAATTCTGCGGGACTACATCCGACCCAAGCGGGCGGTGCGCGTTCGGCGGGCGACGGTGCGATTTGAGACCGCCCCTGGCCGGCAACTGCAGAGCGATTGGGCCGAGCACCGCACGCGGATCGCCGGCGCCGAGACCACTGTCCACTTTATCGTCAACACGCTGGGTTTCTCGCGGCGCTTCCACTTCTGGGGCACGGACCGCGAGGACGCCGAGCACACCTATGAGGGGCTGATCCGGAGCTTCGAATGGTTCGGCGGTGTCCCGGAGGAGGTCCTGGTGGACAATCAGAAGGCGGCGGTGCTTGAGCATCCGCGGGGTGGTCCTGCTCGGTTCCATCCACGGTTTGTGGACCTGGCGGGCCATTATGGGTGTGTGCCGCGCGCGTGTCGGCCCGCCCGGGCGCAGACGAAAGGGAAGGATGAGCGGATGGTGGGCTATGTGAAACACCACTTCTTTGTTCGGTATCGCGCCTTCGAAAGTTGGGCGCATCTCAATCAGCTCGCGGAGCAGTGGCTGCAAGCGGAGGCGGACCAGCGATGCCACGGAACCGTGCAGGAAATCGTGGCCGTGCGCTTCGCCCGAGAGGCATCGGCGCTCCGCCCGCTGCCGACCTCCCGCTATGACACCGCCTACCGTGAGATCCGGCAGGTCAGCTGGGACGCGTACATCGACGTGCGCGGCCGTCGCTACAGTGTGCCCGCTCAGCTGGCAGGCCGCTCCGTCCAGATTCGGCTCACGCTTGACGGCGAGTTGGCCATCTACGATGGCGAGCAACTCGTGGCGACCCACCGGGTGGTCTCGGGCGAGCCCGGCTGGGTGACCGTCCCGGACCATCATGCCGCCCTCTGGGCCCAGACGCTGGCAGTCGAGCAGCGGCCCCTGGCGGTGTATGAGGAGGTGGCGCCATGATGGAGCTGAGTGTTCTCCTCGAACTACTGAAGATGGAGCACCTGCTCACGCAGCTCGACAGCGTCTGCGAACAGGCGGCCAAAGGTGATCTCGATTACCAGGGGTTCTTGGCTCAGGCCCTCGAAGCGGAATGGCGCGGGCGCCAGCAGCGGGGGATCGACATGCGGCTGCGGATGGCCCGGTTCCCATGGCTGAAGACGTTGGAGCAGTTCGACTTTGCGTGCCAACCCTCGCTGGATCGGAAGGTGGTGCGAGAATTGGCCGGGCTGAGTTTTGTGGAACGAGCGGAGAACGTGGTCCTGTTGGGCCCGCCGGGCGTCGGCAAGACCCATCTGGCGATCGCGTTGGGCGTCAAAGCGGTCGAAGCGGGCTCGTCCGTGCTGTTTCTGACGCTGGAGACCCTGATGGGTCGCCTCATCCGGGCGCGGCACGAGAACCGACTGGAGCGCACCCTGCAGCAGTTCACCTATCCGCGCCTGCTGATTCTCGATGAGTTGGGGTATTTGCCGCTCTCGCGGGAAGAAGCCAGTCTCTTCTTCCGGCTGCTGGTCCGCCGGTACGAGCGGGGAAGCTTGATCGTGACCAGCAACAAGAGCTTCACCGACTGGGGCGAGATCTTCAACGATCATGTCCTGGCGACGGCGATCTTGGATCGGCTTCTGCATCATGCGACGACGCTCAACATCAAGGGGGAGAGCTACCGGCTGCGGGAGAAGAAGAAGGCCGGGCTCTTTGGCCGCCCGATGAACCCTGCCCCCGAGGAGGTGACCACCGATGTCTCAGCCTAACCCCACGGACCGAACAATCACATCGGCGAAAAGGGGACATCTCACATCGGCGATTTGTGGACAACCAACTTCGGTCTTGACAGTATATTAGTCTTGGTTGACCCCACGCTCCTCTTGATACATCCAACCAAGATAGTCGCAGCCGCGCAAGGCGCCGGTGTCACAGGCGCGTCGGAATAGCGCTACGGCGTGTGAGTCGTCTTGCTTCACACCAGCCCCTTTGAGATATAAAAACCCGAGATCGTCGCAGGCATCCGCCTTGCCTTTCTCACAGGCGGCCTTCAGTTGTTCTGGACTCTCGGCAGCATCCGACGGCGTCACCCCGGTGATGAGCAACCCACCAACCACAAGCAGTGCGCAAAACAGTGAGAGCTGTGTCGAACAGAATCCTTTTTCATAAACCGTTTGCATAAATGCCCTCATCATGGACTCTCCTCCCTCTTATCCTCACGCGAATAAATAGTCACTCCCCGATGGCCCACCTATTCGCACTCTTTATAGTTCGTGTCCTGGCAACGCTGCGCCAGGATCTGTGCCTGTTCGAGCTGCGGTGCACTCAGATGCCAACTCCTCACATCGCGCGCCTTTGGGGCGACTGCCATGTGCATCACCATCGACGTCACTTGAGTTTGCCCTTTTTCAAGAATTTGAAATCCTCACAGCTTTTGGGGTGTTTGAGTTCGCACCCTCTCCTGAAATACTTGAGGGCGTCACCTTCGTCCTGTGGTCGACCGCGTCCTTTCAAGTATGCATTAGCGAGGTTGTTACAACTGAGCGAATCCCCACCCTCACACCCCTTTTGGAAGAGATCGGAGGCTTGAAACTCGCCGTGGTCGCCTCCGTACCCCTTCTTATACAAGAGACCGAGATTGTTACAGCCTGTACCGCTCCCGATTTCTTGGACACTGTTGTAGCTATATTGACTCGACCTGTGGGTCGCGTCGCTCGACGATCGTCGCTCCTGGGCCAACTGTGTGCGTCGGGTTTTTGGCGACCGACCATCAGTGGTCCCAATTGCCTGCT
>PHGD01000017.1 GCA_011090425.1 Nitrospira sp. LK70
GTGCAACTCCATCAGATCGGTGATGTCGGCATCCTGGAATTGATGAACGTGAGGAATGGTCGTCCAAGACTGCGTCATGTTTGCCGCAATCTTCCGTCGCAATGATGGGAGGGGCTCACGACGCTCGTTGCCGTACGTGGTGGTAAAGACTCCACCCGATTTAGAGGCACCTGCGGCAGACGCAACGCCGGTGCGTCTGGTTCGTTCACGAACGAACGCTTTCACATCCTCAGCGGTGATCCGACCCCCGGCTTCAGAGCCCTTTACCTGTGTCAGGTCCACCGCCAACTCGCGGGCGAGCCGCCGCACCGACGGAGGCGCAGGGATGGCGGGGCCGACGGACGATGAGGGCGTCGCAACAGTCTTCTCCTCAAGCGGCGCGGGAGACGGTTGCTCGGTTTCCGACTGAGCTGTTGTGGATGATGCGGCCGGCGTCGATTCACCCCGTTCCAGGGCCTCCCCCTGAGCCGATTCGACGGACGGCGGTGGCGAAGCCGGAGCAACCACCGGCTTCTCGGGCGCAAGCGCCTTGGACGACTGCTTCGCGGCATATGCGCCGTCCAGTTCAACGAGCGCTTGCCCGACCTTGACATGATCTCCCTCCCGCACGAGCAGACGGACGATCATTCCGGCTGCCGGTGACGGCACCGGAACCGTGGCCTTGTCGGTTTCCAATTCGACCAAGGATTGGCCTTCGCTGACCTGGTCGCCTTCGTGGACCAGAACCAAGACTACGTCGCCGCCTTCGATCCCTTCCGCAAGAAATGGCAACTCGACTTTCATGACCCTTCTCTCGGCTGATTGTTCGGACACTGGCCGCTCACCCTAGTCCTCAGCCCTACATCCTCCGCACCCAGGCCTCAGCACTCAACCCTCAGAACTCGACACTACCTCAATGCTGCCAGGGCGCTCTGTCATCCGATCGGATGCCCAGATCCTTCGCGGCCTGACTGACTGCCTTCGCCTCCACGGATCCATCTCGACGATGGAGAGCATAGAGCGTCGCCACGACAAGATGTTCGGCATCGATCTCGAAGAACCGGCGCAGAGCCTTGCGGGTATCGCTCCGGCCGAATCCGTCGGTGCCGAGCGTAAGCAGGCCGCCCGGTATCCATGGATCAATCTGCTGGCTGACCAAACGCACATAGTCGCTCACCGCCACGCAAGGACCTTGGAACGTTTCGACAGTCCGCTGAAGATAGCTCTTCCTCGGTGGCCCCTCGGGATGCAACATATTCCAGCGCTCGGCCTCGAGCGTCCGCATCCGCAACATTTTGTAGCTCGTCACGCTCCATACGTCTGCCGCGACACCGTAGCGTTCCAGCAGCAACTCTTGTGCTTTGAGCGCTTCGTTGACGAGCGGACCGCTCGCCAACATCTGTGCTCGATGCTTAGCCTCTTTGGGTGCTGGACGGAAGCGGTACATGCCTTCGAGTATGCCCTCTTCTGCATCAGGCGGCATGGTCGGCATCGGATAGGGTTCGTTGTAGAGCGCAATGTAATACAGCCGCTCTTCCTGACTCTGGTACATGCGCCGAAGTCCATCCTGCAGGATCACGGCAAGCTCGAACATGAAGGCTGGATCGTAAACGGCGATCGTCGGATAGGCGCCGGCCAACAGATGGCTGTGCCCGTCTTGATGTTGCAGGCCTTCTCCCTCTAACGTCGTACGTCCCGCCGTCGCGCCCAGCAGAAAGCCACGGGCACGCATGTCGGAAGCGGCCCACATCAAATCACCGATTCGTTGGAACCCGAACATCGAGTAATAAAGGTACAAGGGGATCGTGTTGAGTCCATGCGTCGCATAGGCCGTGCCGGCAGCGATGAAGGAAGACATCGCGCCGGCTTCGGTGATGCCTTCTTCGAGAATCTGTCCGTTCGTTGCTTCGAAATAATGGAGCAGCGAACTTTTGTCCGCCGGTTCATATAGTTGGCCGATGTGCGAATAGATGCCGTATTGACGGAAGAGCGCCTCGAGGCCGAACGTGCGCGCCTCGTCGGGAATAATGGGCACGAGATGTTTCCCGAATGGCTTCTGACCCAACAGGCGGCTCAGCATGCGGGCAAAGCCCATCGTCGTGGAAAACGCCCGATCATTCGAACCTTCGAGGAACTCCTTGAACTGATCGAGGCTCGGTGTCTGCAATGGTTCGACTTTCACCAGCCGCTTCGGAAGAGAACCACCCATGGCCTTTACCCGCTCCGCGAGATAGGTCGCTTCAGGGCTGCCGACCGCAGGCCGAAAAAACGGTGTCGCGGCGACTTGTTCATCAGATAGAGGCACGCTGAATCGCGTACGGAACTCGCGCAACTCCTGCTCATTCAACTTTTTTTGTTGATGGGTGACGTTGCGCCCTTCCCCTGTCTCTCCCAAACCATAACCTTTGATCGTCTTGGCGAGAATCACGGTTGGTTGGCCTCGGTGCTCCACGGCGGCCTTGTAAGCAGCGTACACTTTTCGGGGATCATGCCCGCCGCGCAGCAGTTTGTGGATTTGCTCGTCCGAATAGGATGCCACCATCTTGAGCAACCGGGGATCGGCACCGAAGAAATGTTTCCGAGCGAAGGCACCGCCTTCCACAGTGTATTTTTGATACCAGCCGTCGACGACCTCGCCCATCCGTCTCACAAGCAGACCTTCATCGTCCTGCGCCAGCAATGGATCCCAATCGCCGCCCCAAATCACCTTGATGACGTTCCAGCCGGCGCCGCGGAATATCGCTTCCAGTTCTTGGATGATCTTGCCGTTGCCGCGGACTGGGCCGTCCAGACGCTGAAGATTGCAATTGACGACCCACGTGAGATTGTCCAGCTGCTCGCGAGCGGCGAGTGTCAGGGCGGCGAAGCTTTCCGGCTCGTCCATTTCACCGTCCCCGACGAAGGCCCATACGCGCTGGCCGCTCGTATCCTTCAGGCTGCGATCCCGTAGGTACCGGTTGAAACGCGCCTGGTAGATCGACATGATCGGGCCGAGTCCCATTGAGACCGTCGGAAATTCCCAGTAGTCCGGCATGAGCCAGGGATGGGGGTAGGACGACAAGCCCTTTCCGGCAGCCTCGATCTCGCGCCGGAAGTGATGGAGCGCCTCTTCCGAAAAACGACCCTCGACATAGCCACGCGCGTAGATCCCCGGGCTGGCATGCCCTTGGAAATAGACAAGGTCTCCGCGATCGGGTGAATCCTTGCCGCGCAGAAAATGGTTGAAGGCAACCTCGTACAAGGTGGCAGCTGAGGCATACGTCGAAATATGTCCGCCGATGCCGGAATGTTCTTTATTCGCTTTGACGACCATCGCCAGGGCGTTCCACCGAACGAGGCTTCGGATGCGACGTTCGAGCTCGAGGTTGCCGGGATAAGCCGGTTCCTGGGCGACAGGAATCGTGTTGACGTATGGCGTGTTGAAGGGGTTGGAAATCCGTGCTCCTCGTTGGGCAAGTCGATCGCGGAGTCGTTCAAAGAGGTAGGCCGCCCGCTCCACGCCTCCTGTCTCGATGACATACTCAAGCGAGTCCAGCCATTCGTGGGTTTCCTGCGGATCGCTGTCATTCTGCGGCTGCGGAGTGCGGTGGTCGCTCACTATCCAACAATCCTTGAAAATCGAGGTGCGTTAGCACGCGTTGAGCATAAGTAGGCGGATCTCTCTGAAACGACGGACAGATTCCGATAAAGTATTTTGCTATCGTGGCATTATGGTGACTATCAAGCTGATCAGCGACTAGGAAATGCCCCAGAAACGCAGTCAAGAAAAGAGCCGGTCGCTTCGCGAATCTTGTTCCCGCAGAAAGAATTTCTGATCGCAGTATAGTGTCATCGAGGCACTTGAATCCAGAGTCTTTTGGACGAGGAACTTCCAGGAATTGTAGCCCGGTGAAAGTTCAGCCCGGCACCATGATGGCGTTTTCGTCTATTTCAAAAAAGTCTCTGCAATGTCGTCAGCCATGCGACTGCGAAGCACATCGCAGCGACCTTGGTAAAAGCCGGTCCGCGGTCGCGGATCCCTTTGCTAATGTATTCGCAATCCTAATTAGAGCCTCTCGATCCGACCTAAACTACCGTTAAGCCACTGGTAATTGCCCAGGAAAATCTGGTTAATTAGTCCGTCGTGTCAGACTTTGAAGTTCTGCTCAGGAGAACCTGTCGGTGGAGGGAAATGGTCCTTTCCCATTCCAGATGTCGCTGACTAAAGTTGCGGTGAGCACACAACGGACAAAATCAGCAGGCGAGAGGAAGTATTTGTCCAATGCGCTCTCGGTGTTAATGGAGGCAGAATACCTGTGGCGAGAATGCACAACACGGTCAGTAAGAGTCAGAGTATGGCTGATCGTACGGTAACCGTGAGCCGCCTCGAAGAGGTGGTATCGACCTCAGACGAATTCGATCAGGTCGTGTCTCAGGCGCTGCCGATGCTGCTTGATCGAGCCACGAGTGCGACGAAACGGTTCTTGCGGGAGACCGGCCAATGGAATGATGACATCGAGCATGAGAAGTTTGCGTTACGGTGGGGTTCTGAATACCTTGAACGGTTTCTGATCTGTGGGCGGACTGAGGTGCCATGCAGGCCGCTGTTTCTGCTCGACTCACTGGTGGCCAAACAACACAGCAAACCGGATCCGTTTTGCTATCATCCGGAGTTACTGAGGCCGCTGGGTCGTTTTCTGGATGGGCTTACGGCGCGGGCCGTCATCAGCCGCGACGCGCTCATCGCCCTGTATCGCCACTGCTATGGATGGGGAGCGGGGGAAGTGATCGCAGCGACCGGACTGAATGGGCTGGAGAGCCAGCGCATCTATAAAAATTTCCGACGGTGGCGTGAGAGCGGCTGGCAACGCACCATTGACGAAATGGGTATGACTGAAGGCGAACTCAAGGAACTCGGCAACCGGCAGCAGCGTCAGACGCAACGATTCAACGACGAGGCGGAGCGGCTGATCCGGGTTGCTCAGGCTCACTACCGAAAAAGCGAACCGGACCATTATCCTTGTCTTTCGCGGTCTCAATGGGGAGAGATGTTTGCTGAAGGGTATGGCTGCGATTATCGGATTTGGCATCTGGCGCTTTGCCTCGATTGCATGCAAACAGCCTGGGGGCTGGGATCCAGCGGATCAGCGATGGGCGAGAAGCCGCGTCTGGAATTGCAGGTGCGCCCCTAAAAGGGTCAAGCGCGTATTGGACGTATTGGATACGTGAATCGTGCGCCTGTAAGAACAAGAGAAACTAGAGGGGATTTAAGGAGGATATATGGGTCAGGTAGAGGATCTGGAACGATATCGATCGCGACTCCTTGAATCATTGAAGGACCGATCCAGCCGCTCTCTGCGGACCTCATCGGATCCCATTCAGGTCTATGTCAACGAACGTCGGGTGGGAGAGCTTGAAGGAGCGGGAATCGGCGCGATCTTGCACGTTCAATGTCTCGATCACATCGAGACCGTACAACTTCGCACCGAAGACGGAACTCTCCTGGGAGGGCTCGCTGCCCCCGAGTATGGATTTAGAAGGGCTCGTGTCCGGCTTTTCGATGATACGGTCGAGCTCTCTGTTCACAATATGGCACAAGGGGGAGCGCTCAGTGCGCTGTTCATGCCTGCGTCGAGTTTTTGGAGTCGAGCCTGGAGGAGCCTCGCTGAGGCTGCCGAGAGATTGGTAGCCAGCCGTCCGGATACAGCGATCACACATGGGATCCGAACGGTCGCCTTCACACAAGCGCTATTGGCGATTGCTGTCGTGGGATTGGTCGCCGACCGAATGACGACGTGGGTGGCGCCTGATCCCATGCCGTCCCCGGTGGTCGAATCCGAAGCTCTCCCTGCCTCCCAGACGGTTCAAACCGCAAGACTCGAGCAGCAGCTGGACGACGTTGCGCGGATGCAGGAGAAGCTCGGGGAGGCATTGGGGTCACAGCAGAAGGGCATGACGCACCTGCAGCAAGCCATGGCCAAACTGTCGTCGACCCAGGAATCCGTCGAGACTAGCATGCAGACCGTCAGGCAAGAATTGGAAAAGCAGCAGGCACTGGTAGCCAGCCGGGAAGTTGAACGAGCGGTGCACCAACCAGCGAACAAAGCCTCGTTGAGGCATGGCCAGATCGAAACAGCCATCCATAGCCTCACGGTGGACAACGACCGCATGTCTAAAGAGATCGCCGGACTGGAACAGTACAATCAAGACCTGAAAAACAAGTTGCTTGCGGCCGGTCTCAGCCCCTCGAAAAGTGTCGATTCGCAAGAGGACAGGCTACTGGCGCGGCCAGCCGCCGTGATGCAACCGGCTCAACAGTCGCAGGTGGCTCAGGGGTCGCAGAGCGGTCAAACGCAACCTTTTCTCTTCTGGGTTACGTTCAGCGACGGGACGAGCCAAGAGCGTATCGACCAATGGGTACATGAAATGAAGGGGCATAAGGGGGCGCTCAACGAAGGCTGGCAGGAAGTGGAGATTGTTCCTCCAGCGGTCCCGCCCGATCGTTTCTTGGAGCAGATCAAAGAAGACAAAATCATAAAAGCCGCGCGAATGGGCCAGTAGGAGTATCCCGAGAAGCGAACCTTTCCTATTTCGTCGGTTCGCACCCGATACGTCCAGGGGCAGACGAACAGAGAGGTGGACCGTCTCACGTGAAAAAGGACTAGGGTGCATTCTCTGTCGGCAAAATGTATCGGGTCACGTCAAATCGGCTGAGCCACGTGCATTTCTCCGGTGAGTGGCGACCATGAAGCTCAATGTCCAGTCAAGCAGCCTCGAGTGGACATATGTTGCTTCAGTCACGGAACTTTTGTCCGTTGAGTCGAACGAGATGGAATGAGTAACATAAAGATTGTGAGCGAGAGCAGAATTAGCTATCGAATAGTCATGGAACGAAACACCCCAGCAACTGTTTCACTTCCAGCCGATCAGCGGACAGTTGTTTCCAAACCGGTCCGCATAGTGCATTAACCATCACAAGCCGGCGACTGAACCAAGCAGTCCGTCTGCAGAGGGAAGAGAAAGGAATACTCAATGAGAATCGCACAAGTGGCTCCGCTGTGGGAGAGTGTCCCGCCCAAACTTTACGGGGGAACCGAACGAATCGTTTCGTACATTACGGAAGAGTTGGTTGCCCTGGGGCATGACGTCACGCTGTTTGCCAGCGGTGATTCAGAGACGACCGCGCGGCTGGAAGCAATCTGCCCACAAGCTCTCCGCTTGAATAACGGCATCTTCAACCGGGACGCTCCATTGATGATGCTCCAGGAACGGGGTCTCGGAGCGGCGAGGGGCTTCGACATCATTCATTCACACTTGGATTTCATCGGATTCCCGTTGGCACGGAGGAATAGTATCCCGGTGGTGACCACCCTGCACGGTCGTCAGGACCTTCCGGAATTGGAGCCGGTCTTCCGTGAATTTTCTGAAATGCCCTTGGTGTCCATTTCGGACGCTCAACGTGCACCTCTGCCTTGGGCCAACTGGGCGGGAACTGTCCACCATGGTCTTCCTCGCAACCTCTATAGGTTCCAGCCAAAGCATCAAGGATATCTGGCCTTTCTAGGCCGCATCTCCCCTGAAAAACGTCCGGACCAAGCGATTGAAATCGCTAAACGTACCGGCCTCCCCCTGCGGATTGCAGCAAAAGTCGACCCTGCCGACCGGACCTATTTCGAAGCCGAGATCGAACCGTTGCTCAAGCATCCCTTGATCGAATTCATCGGAGAGATCTCCGATGCCGAAAAGAACGAGTTTCTCGGCAATGCAATGGCTTTGGTGTGTCCATACGATTGGCCGGAGCCTTTCGGATTGGTATTGATCGAAGCCCTGGCATGCGGAACCCCGGTGCTGGCCTACCGACGTGGATCGATTCCTGAAATCCTCGACCATGGTGTCACCGGCTTTATCTGCGAGACTGTAGGCGAACTGGTGGATGCGGTCGGACAGATTCCACTCATCGATCGGCGGCTCTGCCGAGCTGCCTTTGACGAGCGGTTTACTGCGGATCGAATGGCGCGCGACTATGTAGCGCTGTACGAACGTCTGCTTGAAGACGGAGCTGTTCAGGCCGCAGAGGCCATCGCCTTCGAGCAACATAAGATTCTTGGGCGAGGCAGACATGTCTGACGTACTCGCTGATTCAAAAGAGATCGGTTCCACTCCAAGCCGTGCTCGCGGCTGGGAGTTGGTCAAGACCAGAGACTTCGGATTTTTGTTCGCCGGCCAGACGATCTCTCAGGTCGGCGACAGCCTCAATAAGGTAGCGTTGCTCTGGTTTGTGTACGAGATGACCGGGTCGGCGCTCAAGATGACGGTGGTCGGACTGCTTCAAACCCTACCTCCCTTGCTGCTAGGTCCGCTGATCGGGGTATATCTGGATCGCGTTCGAAAGAAGCCAGTGATGATCGGGGTCGATCTGCTTCGCACCTTGATGGTTCTCCTGATTCCGCTGTTCTATGCCATGGGTGCCTTGACTCTCGACCGGCTCTATTTCCTTGTGTTTGCAACCGCAATCTTCTCCACGGTCTTCGGACCGGCCTTAACCTCTGCGGTTCCTCTCATTGTGCCAAAAGAGCGGCTCATCGCTGCCAACGCGTTACTGCAAACAACGACCAACGTAGGGCTTCTTGTGGGGCCTGCCGTCAGTGGTCTCGGCATTGCGCTCATTGGAGCACAAAATGTTCTCTATGCAGACGCGGCGACCTTTTTTATTTCCGCACTGTGCTTGTTCCCCATTCGCATGCATGAAACCCTCGACCACTGGCGTACGGTGAGTAAAGGTAGAGGATTGGCAGAAGGCATCACCAGCGATGTGCTGGCTGGCTTCCGTTTCGTCTTCGTCGAGCAGAAGACGGTTCTACTCCTCATGTTGACGGCAACTCTCTACAGCGTCGGCATCAGTGCCTTCATCTTTCTGCTGCCGGTCTTTGCCAAAGAAGTGCTTGGGGTGGGCCCGATTCAACTCGGGTGGCTATGGTCGGCACTCGGAGTCGGGATGCTGCTTGCCTCCCTTAGCCTGACATCGATCACGCAGGGAGATGTGTCTTGGCGTTTGCGGTTCATGTCCGGCGCCTTGGCCATCGGCGGTCTTGCCGTCGCGGCGCTCGGTTTCCTCGAAGCTCCTGTCGTGGCCGCCGCCCTGATCGCGGTGATCGGAGGAAGCACCGCCATGTTTACTCCGTTGGTGTGGACGATGCTCCAAGAATTGACACCGGCGCATCTCCTGGGCCGGGTCTTTACGAGCTTCGCCACGGGAGGAATGGCGTCATCCATGGCCGGTATGGCTGGCTTCGGATGGGCTGCCGATACGATCGGTCCGGCCGCGAGCCTAGGTGGAATCAGCCTCATTCTTCTCATGACGGCTGCTACAGCATGGCTGTTCAGCTTTTACAAGTCGCATACAGGGAGCTTGGTCGTTTCCACACCTGGCTCCTTTGCCTCCTAACCCACCACCGTCCAATTCATAGCAATACTGGCGCATCGAAGTGGGAGCCGGCCCCTTGGATCTCAAGGGGCCATCTCGATCCGTGGATATCCGTGGATAGATGACACGAAAGCCGTCGCGAGTTAGAATGACCGTTCACGAGGAGGTCTCTTGGATGACCATGCCGCCACGAGTGCTGATCATGCTGAGTATAAGTCTGTTCTTGCTGGAGCTGGCTAGTGCTGGTTCAGCATCGTCGGAGCCACAGGAAAAGGAGGCCGCGCCGGAGAAGGCTGTGCCACGTCTCCAACAGGCCCCAGCCACTTCCGAGGGGCAACCAGCGCCGCACAAGCCATCAGGCGAAACAAAGCCGCAGCCCCAACCCACTCCTCCCGCCAAGTCGGACTCAGCCGAGCACAAAGAAGCCGCGCCGGAGAAGACTGTACCACGTCCTCAACAGCCCTCGGCCGCTTCCGACAGTCAACCGTTGCCTGCAAAGCCATCGGTGGAAGGAAAGCCGCAGCCCCAACCCACTCCTCCAGCCAAGTCGGACTCAGCCGAGCACAAAGAAGCCGCGCCGGAGAAGGCTGTGCCACGTCTCCAACAGGCCCCAGCCACTTCCGAGGGGCAACCAGCGCCGCACAAGCCATCAGGCGAAACGAAACCGCAGCCCCAGCCAACTCCGACCACGAAGGCGGACGTACCACCGGTTGAGTCTGAGGGCAAGGAGAAGGAACCGGTCGTCAGGAAGCCCCTGGGTTCACTGATTTTGTCGGTTAAGCTTGCGCTCATGGGTGATTCGCGGCTTTTCCACTACGAGGTTGAAGTTGAAGATGATCAGCAAACCGTGACCCTGACAGGACGTGTCTCGACCGAAGAAGACAAAACAACCGCGACAGAAATCGTGCAAACCGTCCCAGGCGTCAAGACCGTAGTCAACAAGCTTGCCGTCGAGAAAGACCTCGCGAAAACGCTGTTGAAGAAACAGGATGAAATCCTCACCACCTTGATCAAAGAACGTTTTTCCAAAAGCGCGACCTTAAAGGCAGCCAACTTCGAGGTGAAGACTGAAGACGGTGTCGTCCAGCTCAACGGAACGGTACGTTTTCAGGTCATCGTCCTGGAAGCGGCGGAGGCTGCTCGTCAAGTGCCAGGCGTTCGTGCCGTGAACACCGAGAGGATACGGCTGGAGGGCGAGAGCTGATGCAAGGCCGCTCCGGCCGCTTGCCTTACGCTCCCTCCGTGGTGGAGAAGGCAGACCATATCTCAGTGCAGGATCGTCCGCTGCTCCTGACTCGCGATTTCGGACTTGTCTGGTCCGGACAACTTATCTCCCAGATAGGCGACGGTGTCTCCAAGTTGGCGCTTCTGTGGTTTGTCTATGCCGTCACCGGATCCCCGATCAAGACGTCTGTAATCGGTCTGCTACAGACGATCCCCCCGATCCTGCTGGGTCCGATCATCGGTGTGTATGTCGATCGACTCCCGAAGAAACTCCTGCTGATCACCAGCGATGTGCTACGTGCAGTATTGATTGGGTTGATTCCCTGCCTGATCCCCGTGGAATCCTTTACGGTATCTGTCCTCTACGCGTTGGTCCTTCTGCACGCGATTGCCACGGCGGTGTTCGGCCCGGCTCTCACCGCCGCCATCCCAGGGTTTGTCCCTAAGCCGCAGTTCACGGCCGCTAACGCGCTCCTCCAAAGCACGACCAGCCTTGGCATTGTTTTTGGGCCAGCGCTGAGCGGTTTAGGCATTGCCGCTTACGGCTCACAGGAAGTCTTATGCCTCAACGCCGCGACCTACTTGATATCGGCTGCGTGCCTGACGCTGGTCCGTTTTGCCAAACCTGTCGTAAGTTCCACGTCACCCGCTTCTAGCCCGACCATGCTGCAGGATCTGATCGAAGGCTTTCGTTATGGAGTCGTCACCCAACCGAGACTATTACTCTTGACCGGTACCGCAGTCCTCTATACCTTCGGCACTAGTGCATTGACCGCTCTCTTCCCGGTGTTCGCCCGGAAAATGCTTGGATTGGGTCCGGTCGAGGTCGGCTATTTATGGTCGGCGCTCGGCGTTGGATTGCTACTGACGTCAATCGGACTTTTGTGGGTGACGGACTGGATGGTCAAAGATCGGATGCACCTGATTGCGGGCGCCAGCATATTGAGCGGCGCCGCCCTCTGTGCGCTGACGCAGACGCTCGACCCATACCTCGCCGGCGTCTTCATGGGAATAGTCGGCTGCGGTATGGGTGCATTTACTCCGATAGCCTGGGGTATCATCCAAGAGCTTTCGCCGAATCAGATGGTCGGACGGCTGTTAGGACTCTATGGGACCGGTGCCATGACTGCTGCCATTGGGGGAATCTCGGCCTTTGGATGGATCACGGAGCGACAGGGCCCTGAGACAGGCTTACTCGGGATCGCTCTTGTGCTGTTGATCACAGCGTTGGCCGCCACACGAATGAGTCGAGCAAGTGCCGACGCATAAAGGAAACGATTCATGAACGATGTGATCCGATTGAAAGATCAATATTACATCCTCGCATCATCATCACTGGCCGACGGTCGGACGGAAGTGTTGAAGCAGGGTGAGACCTTCGCGTTGTTCGATCGGTACGGTGACTTTCATCAAGTGCTGCCTGGGCCGCAAGGTCTCTATCATGAGGGGACGCGCTTCCTATCCCGATTCGAGCTTTCGCTCGGTGGGCAGCGCCCGATGTTGCTCAGCGCTGTGGTGAAGGAGGACAATGCGCTCATTCGTATTGATCTTACCAACCCAGACCTGATCGACGGACAACGGCGAGTACCGCGAGGCACGCTCCATCTATGCCGCACGCGGTTTCTCTGGCAAGGGACCTGTTACGAACGCATCCGCGTTCAGAATTACGGAGATAGGAAATTTCCGCTCTTGCTCACGATGGCAATGGGTACGGATTTCGCCGACCTCTTCGAAGCGAGAGGCCATCAGCGACCTCGTCGCGGACGGCGGCTCAACACCATTCGATCGAAGGCGGGACTGGTGCTTGGGTACAAGGGACTCGATGAGACCATCCGCCGAACCTCTATCCGGTGCTCTCCATCGCCGAAACTGGTCGCGCCTGATGGATTCACGATCGAGGCGAGCGTTCCTCCGCACGCCAACATGACGTGGGAGATCTCGATTTCCTGTGAAATCACTCAGCGGCGGACTCAGGTAGTTCTCTCCTACGACCGTGCCAACCGAGAGGCAGATCGTTCGTTACAGAGAGCCAAGGCCTCTGATGCCCACATCTACACGTCGAATGAGCAATTCAATCATTGGCTGAACCGGTCGATGGCCGACCTGCACATGCTGATCTCGGAGACAGCGCAGGGATTTTATCCCTATGCCGGTGTTCCTTGGTTCAGCGTCCCGTTCGGACGGGACGGTATTATTACGGCGTTGCAGATGCTGTGGATGAATCCTGGTCTCGCTCGAGGAGTTCTTGGCTTTCTGGCCTCGACTCAGGCAACGGAGAATCGGTCGGAACAAGACGCAGAGGTCGGGAAGATTTTGCATGAGACACGTCAGGGGGAGATGGCGGCTCTCGGGGAAATCCCATTCGGCAGGTACTACGGGAGTGTCGACGCCACGCCGTTGTTCATCGTTCTGGCTGGCGCGTACTATGAACGGAGCGGCGATCGTCGGTTCATCGAGACGCTCTGGCCGCACATTCAGCTGGCCCTGCAGTGGATCGATCAGTACGGCGATCCAACCGGCATGGGGTTCACGACCTATGCTCGGCGAACCGACAAGGGACTGGTGCACCAAGGATGGAAGGACTCCCACGATGCCGTTTTTCACGCCGACGGGGCTGCTGTAGACGGGCCGATTGCGCTGTGTGAGGTTCAGGCTTACGTGTATCGAGCCAAACGAACGGCGGCGGACTTGGCTCGGCTTCTGGGGGATCTCGACCATGCCGATCGATTGCTGAAAGAAGGGGACTCACTTCGAGATCGATTCGAGCGGGCGTTCTGGTGCGAAGAACTGGACTCGTACGCACTTGCTTTGGACGGGCGAGGGCGGCCTTGCCGTGTGCTTGCTTCGAATGCTGGTCATTGCCTCTATGGCGGCATTGCCGGGGAGGAACGTGGGGCACGCACGGCGCGCGCACTCTTGAGCGAGGAGTTTTTCAGTGGATGGGGCATCCGCACGATTGCGACCTCGGAGGCCCGGTACAACCCGATGTCCTACCATAACGGGTCGGTGTGGCCTCACGACAACGCTATCATCGCGGCCGGCATGGCGGCTTACGGCTATAAGCAAGGAGCGATGAAGGTCTTGACCGGCATATTCGACGCCAGCCTCTTTCTCGAACTGCATCGGTTACCGGAATTGTTCTGCGGCTTCCCTCGGCGGCCTGGAGAAAGCCCGACACTCTATCCGACTGCCTGTGCTCCGCAAGCCTGGGCCGCCGGTTCCGGCTTCCTGCTGCTTCAAGCCTGTCTGGGCTTACGAATCGACGCACCGCATCGGCTGGTGAGTTTCATCCGTCCTGTGTTGCCGCCGTTCCTTGAGCGAGTGGAGATTCGGAACCTCTCCGTCGGAACCGCGCGTCTCGACCTCGTGCTCGATCGTTATGAGGATGAAGTCGCCTTGAGAGTGGCCCGTCGCATCGGTGAGGTAGAAGTCGTCATCACGATATAGTGTGGGGGCTCAGAGTCCGCTTATGACGAGCCTTCGACCGGCTCCCTTTAAATGCCCAAGGCAGGCGCTTGGTACGACTCAGGGACCAACGGTAGCTGGCCCCCATGCCGCTGATACGGTATGCGCCAGCATCCTACGATGTCCTGCCGAGAAACCTGGGCCGATCCCTGACGGAGACCATCTTCACTAGGTCTCGTATGGAGAGTACCCCGACGATCTTTCCCTTCTCCGTTACGGTCAAGTGACGCACCCCCTGTTCTGCCATGACTTTACTGGCATCGCGTACAGTGCGATTGACATCGATGCTCAGTAGAGGGGAGCTCATCACGGCGCTGACGGGAGTGCTGCCTGCATCCCGATTGGCGGCAAGTCCTTTCCGGACCACATCGCGCTCGGTCACTATCCCGACGATTTCGCCCGCTTCGATCGTCAGCAATGACCCGATCCGTTTCTCGCTCATCCGCTGCGCGGCATCGAGAACAGACGCGTCACTCTGGATCGTCGCGAATGTGGTCGCCATCAAGACGCTCAGCGGACGGTACACCTTGTCGAGTTCGCAGACGGGACCGCTCTCCGCATCCACAAACGATCGCACCAGGTCTCGCACCGACATGATCCCGACGATCTCACCAGCCTCCACCACACAGAGGTGGCGTACATGATTGGTTTCCATCAAATGGCTGGCATCCAACATGGGGCGATCTGCTTGGATCGTCAAAATTGGGCTGGCCATTACGCGATCCACCATCGTAACTGTGGGGTCTAATCCCCTCGCAAGCACTTTCCGCACAAGATCCGTTTCCGTCATGATCCCGAACGGTCCTCGTTTGGGATCATCCGATTCCACCAACAGGCACCCAATCCCCTTGACACGCATGCGCTCAGCAGCACCCGCTGTCGTCATCTCTTGTGGAATCACCTCTAGATAGCGATGCATAAAATCTTTAACGGCTCCACCCCCAAACTCACTCATCGCACCTCCTTAGTTCCATGAATAGGTAGAACGTTCGTTCAACGAATGGCCCCTGTCCACCTCCACCCGGAATCGATTGCGACCACTATACCCGATTACAAAGGAGCACGCACAGACAGAAGTGTACCGCCATGAGGGAAGTCGCCTATCGCAGGCCAAAGGCGTAAGCTCTGGACCATCCATCTGATGGGTGGGAAGGCCTGCAATTCATTAGCACATCGAGCCGACCGGAGGACTGCACCACGCGCCTCACATGTCCACTTCAGCTACAGATATCTATCCTAGGGCTGTTCCTAGTATCATTAGGAAACAGTAGATCCTATATCCTTCACATTCTACAGTTCGTCGAATACTCTGTTCTCCACACTGTTTGTGAGCAACGATATTGCCAATACTGGTAAGCCATTAAAAACATGTAACTACTAGATCAGTTGAACGGTACCAAGAAACAACAGGCTCCCATTCCTCTCGTGGCATTCAACTTGCTTGGCGTATGCTCGGACTACTGACTTGAATTGCTAAGAGGGTGGAGCATGCAACAACCGACAGATCCTATCGACCTTCGGATTGATTGGTGTCACAGGCAATCTGCACAGGCTCGCACCGAACCGGAGATTGCTGGGTGGCGTGCAGAAGCAGATGGACTCCGAGATGCCCTGATGAATACTGACCGCGCCGACGGCTATCGCCTATGCCCTCCTGAGATTCTCAGGCGGTACATGCAGGGCTTCCAAGACGGGACGGCGTTGCTGCGAGCTGCACGAGCGCGGCGCATGGTTCAGATCGCCACTCCCATGACTCCGCAACCGGAGTCGTGGATGGGAGCGGATCTTCTACTGGGAGATGATCGATGAATTGCCTACGATGCAACGGCCTCGCCGTCACTGACGACAGCTTCGCGGTGCAGACTGGTTCGTCATCCGACTTTCATGGTTGGCGCTGTGTCAATTGTGGAATGATCGTCGATGATGTGATCAATCAGAATCGCCAGGGGGCCTCACAGCGGAGAGTAGCCGGCGGCGGATCTGATCGCAGCCGGTACGTCAGCCAGGCGGCGTGACGGACAGTTATACCCTCAACCGATTCGGCGTCCGCTCGGTCCTCATGTGACGTCGACGGGGACAGGGCGGGGGCCGTGGAGCCTCCATTACGTCCTGTGTAACACACTCTCCGAAGTGAGGGACGCACTCTCGGCTTCGCCTCGCCCTTCATCCCGCTTGCAAACGCTGGAGCGTAGGAGCTTGTCTCCTAGACCGACGGCTAAGTTGCGGTAGATGATGACGCCGATGTCCGGGCGGCGTCGAATGAGATCTTCCAGGTCTCGGCGGAGCAGTTCGGCCACCTCGACGTGATCCTTAGCTGTCGCCGTTGCGGAGTGCGGCCTGGCGGAGAGCAACGACACTTCCCCACAGGTCTCTCCGGTGTGCACTGTTCCGATGATCCGCGATGAAGATCCGCCGTTGTTGATGGTCACTTGCCCCTGAAGCACAAGGTACAGTCGGTCTGCCGGATCGTGCTCGGCAAAGAGCCGTTCACCGGCCCATACGTTCCTCACTGCGCAGACTCCGGCTAGCCTCGTCGCCTGTTCGGTGTTCATCCCATGAAACAACGGAACCTCTTTGATCGCCTGGGCCATACGTGGTGCGATGATACACGTTGAGAACCCGCGCATCACGACGTCGGCCACAGCTTGAACCGGTTCGGTCAGGCCGAGTAGTCCCAAATCTTGGAACTTGTTCAACCGCACCATCTTTACGATGTCGAGCCGCTCCACTTGATAGAATACCATGGCCGGCACATAGGCGACCGGGAGGAAATTCAGCTCCAGCAGGGTCCGCTGCATGCGGGGAGCATAGGCGCTGACGTCGATTTCAATGTATTCGATCCCCATCTCATCACGACATTTCCGTTCCAGTTCTGCCAGGAGAAATCGCACGACATCGTCGGCCAACGCGATGAGTTCGAACACCCGAACAGTATGTTCGACCGGATCCATCGTATAGCCCACTGCCCCCACGATCTGGCTGCCAGAGCGGGCAAGAAAGTAATTAGTCTGTCGGGCCTGCAGCTTGAAGAACCCGTAGTCCAACCGCATAGGTCCGAAAATCTCCCGGTTCCGTACCCGACCTCGTTCAATGCGCAGCAAGGCGGGATAGCCCTCGGCTTGCAGCTGTTCGAGACGATAGTCGCCGCCGGTGGGATAGGAGGCGGAGTCTTCGTCCACGATGAAATCCGGTCGAAGCGGCGGCTGATTCATCACAAGATTGGCCAGTGAGTAAGCCTCTGGTATGATTCGCGGATTATTACGGCGCAAGGCAAGGGCGTCCCCGAAATACCGAGCCAATAATGCAAAGCTCTCGCGATAGCGAAAGAAGTGCTTGAGCGGCAGAAAGCCTGTGGCGATGAATCCCTGCGCGAGACTGATGCGCTGAGCATAGGGATGGACGGTGCGTGCGACGACGAGTCCTACATGCAGCCGGTTTTTGATAGCCTCGAGCCGCTTGTCCATAAGCAGCTTACCGACCTGTATCCGACGATAATCGGGATGCACGGCAAGGCGGCCGAACTCTCCCACGAGATCGGAATGGGCTCCAAAATCGAACAGTACAGACGCAGTGCCGACAACACGTCCGGAATCCGTGTCCTCGGCCACAAGAATCAGTGCGTCGTCCGTAAACACAGAGCGTTTGAGCCAGAGTTCATCGTAGAGTTCTCGATGCGGGTAGTCGGTACCGTACACGGCGAGAAAGATCTCGCGGATCCAGCCGACATCTTCTTCTCGGGCTTCTCGGACTCTGATCATAGAGCCCCATTGCGGCAGATCAGGAGGACGCCGCTTGTTGACGAAGTTGCTGGCCGGCAATCTTTGCGACAGCCGCATAATAGGCCGCACCGACGGCCAGGGCTTCTTCGTCGAAGTCGAACTTGCTCGAATGAGCCGGATAGCCTTCCCGACCTGGAACTTGACTACCGAATCGGACATAGGCACCCGGAATCTTTTCCAAGTAATAGCTGAAATCTTCAGCGCCCATGTTCGCGGTTTTCAGCGGCAACACATTTGCCTCCCCAACTGCCTCAATTGCGGCGCGCCGTGCGAGACCCGCCATCACCGAATCATTCACGAGTGGCGGTGTGCCTTCTGTGACCGTGATATGGATCTTCGCCCCATGTAGCTGCGCGATCGACTCAGCAATACGCCGAACGGAGCTTAGGAGTTGGCGGCGCACAGCCGGATCCTGGGCCCGTACTGTTCCTTCCAGCTTGGCCTGCCCCGCAATGACGTTCGGTGCAGTCCCCGCGTGAAATTGGCCGACCGACACAACCGAGGGGCGGGCCGGATCGACCTCTCGTGACACGATAGTCTGCAGTGCCATGATCATCAGACTCCCCACCACCACAGCATCGATGCTTTCGTGCGGTCTCGCTCCATGTGCGCCTTGGCCGATGATTTCGATCGAAAAGTTGTCCGATGAGGCATTGACTGGTCCATCGCTCACCACAATGGTCCCTGGGTAGTAATGCCGATCCAGATGACCACCGAAGATAAGGCCAGCCCCATCGAGTGCACCTTCCTTGATCATGGCCAGCGCGCCGGCCCCTTTTTCTTCTGCCGGCTGAAAAATCAGCCGTACCGGAGCCGGCAAGTCTTTCTCTCGGGAAAGCAACGCCGCGGCGCCGAGCAGCATGGTCGTGTGCCCATCGTGGCCGCACGCGTGCATGACCCCCTCATGCACTGATGCGAATTCGAGGCCGGTCTCTTCTTGAATGGGGAGCGCATCCGTATCAGCCCGCAGGACGACGCATGGAACCTTGGACGCTCCAGGAATGTCGGCCACGACGCCGTGACCTGCGACGTTCGTGCGATGTTGAATGGCCAGGCCGTGAAGAAAGTTGGCGATGACGCCGGCCGTCCGCCCTTCTTGCCAACTCAACTCCGGATACTGATGCAGCTCTCTTCGCACCGCCACCAGCCGGTCATACAGGCCTTGAGGAACTCTCGGCATGGAATTCTCCCTCTGCTCAAACTTCGCCTGAATATGCCGCACCGACCGGGCGGCGAGACTTCATCCTTCTTTCGCCTGAACGGCCGGTTGATACGTGGCGTACACATAAACCGGAATGGACAAGTGGCCGAGATGTTTCTCAATCAACGGCTTCACGTCCTTCCAGTCGAGTCCGCCGACACCGGTTGCCAACCGGGGAAGCGCGAGGCTCTTGACCTTCTCGCTTTCGATCAACTTGGCAAGGGCCTTGAGACAGTGATTGACGTTTTCGATTGTGGCTTTTCCCGGCTTGGCCCCATGACTGGGCGCTGGTTCCTGGGTGAACAGGCTCACGATTCGAACTCCACCGGAGCCAGCCCAGGCCCACAATTCTCCGGTCTTCGGCGTAAACGTTTGGCAATAATGCCTGAAATCCTTGTACATGGCAGGCCATTGTTGTCGCAGACTCAGTGCCAAGCCGTTCGCATAGCTGTCGTTCGGCGCCACACCGTGCGCTACCATTTCTGCCTTTGTCTGCAAAATATCTCCTGCCACTTCTTTCAGCATACAACCCCCCTTTACTCCCCAAGTTGAACAGAGTGATGCAAAAAAAGAATGATCCATTTCATCGTTTGCTCTCAAGAACCAGGCACCTATACTTGCGAATCTCCTTTCCTTCCGCTATGAAAGTCCTGAGCCCATTCCTTACCCAGGATCTGCATTATGGTTCATATTCGACCAGCTACCGAGGCAGACTTTCCCGCTCTCCTCCAGGTGCAACAGACCGCGTTCGGTGAATATGCCGGCGTCTATAAGGTCAGCGGCTGGACCACAGAAACTCTCGAGAGCTTGAAAGAAGACGCGAGGGAGAAACATATTTTCGTGGCGGAGGATGGAGAAGCAATCGTCGGCTCCGTACGATTCTGGACGGTGGCCGGCGTCTGCGTGATCCGGTTGCTGTCCGTCAGTCCCACTCATCAGCGTCAAGGTCTGGGGAAAGCCCTGCTCCTCGAAATCGAGCGAGTGACGACCGACGCCCACAAATTTTATGCCTGCACCATGTTGCGCACGGCGAGAAACATTCAGTTCTTCATGGAGCTCGGCTACAAGGCCGAAACGATTCTTCCCGATCATTACGACCATCTCGACCTCATCTGCTTCGCAAAATATCGATGAGCTGCCTACCTTGAAGCACAGCAGCAGCGCCACGTCAGCCATGCCTCTTATTTAGCCACTCCCTATGGCAGAAACACTATGGCGTCTTTGCGCAACGAAACCCATACCCAAAGAGCCGGTTCGTCGGTTGCGCGTCGAACCGATGCGCGGAACGCAGAAACTCCGGAACATACAACCAAGACCCACCCCGTACCACTTTCCCCTCACCCTTTGCCGGCCCGATGGGGTTCTTTTTCGGGCCTTTCTTGTAATAGTCATGGTCGTACCAATCGAAGACCCATTCCCAGGCATTGCCGGCCATGTCATAGATCCCATAAGGACTCTTTCCTGCTTCGAACGACCCAACGGGGGTTAAGGCCTGATGGTTGTCCAATTCCTTTCTTCCGTAATTTGCGTGGAGCCGAGTCGGGGCTTCATTGCCCCAGGGGTAGATGCGCCCATCCGTCCCCCGAGCCGCTTTTTCCCACTCCGCTTCCGTCGGCAGACGCTTGCCGGCCCATTTGCAGTAGTTGACGGCATCCTCCCAATCCACGTTGACGACCGGGCGTCTCTGACGCTGGGGTTGATTCATCATTGTCCAGTCAGGAGGCTCTTCCATGTCTGTCACCTCCAGATACCTGGAATATTGCCCCACCGTGACTTCAAATTTATCCATATAAAAGGCATTCAGGTAAATACGCCGCACGGGCTTTTCGTCTTCTCCCAGATTGCTTCCCATCGTGAACTCCCCAGCCGGCACCAACACCATAGGCATATCCTGCATTTCTGCCGAGGTCCCTCCGACGGACAACCCTCCTGACGGCAGTTTGTTCGATACAGCAACGGTTCGCTGCCGTGGGAGGTTCATCTCCAGCTGTTGATAGAAGGCTAGTTGGTCATTGTTGAGACCCAACTCATTGGCACTGTCCAAAGCCTCCCCGGCTTGCCTCATCTTTTCGGGAGAAACTTTCCCGCCGCTGAGCAACTCCTTCGCATCGTTGAGCAACCGCCAGGCGGTCACTTCCTCGAGCGACCGCCACACAGTCGCTTTATGCAAACGTGGTTGCGTCGATCCGGTTGCCCCTGCCTTGGCGTCCAGCTGCAACGCAGTCTCGTAATGTTCCTCTGCACAGGCCCAGGCTTCTAAACTTCGGCAGGCTTCAGCCAGGCTCAAATGAGCCTGAACATTCGTAGGATCCTTCTGTATTCCGGCCTCCAGGGATGTGCGCGCCTCCGCATACTGCTTGTTCTTCAACAGGTCCTCCCCTTTGGAAATATCGTGATCCCCGGCGCCGGCAGCATGCGCCCATTCCCCCGGAGCTAAGAAAAGGCACAACAAGGTTATTCTCACCCATACGTGTCTCATAGACCCCCCTTCCCTCTTCCGATTGATCATCCTGTGAATTCGGCCTCGCCTGCCAGCGAAGGAATCACACCTGGACCAGCCTCGCTGACCCACCAACAAACATGTACAAGTTCAGTGCCTGACCTTACCGGGATCGGACATAGAGCATGCAACGGCGACGTACCTATTCAATAACCCTGTCGGGTAGGTACGCATCCTGACGTTCGGAAATGCTCATCTGCCCATCTGTACTCCCCTCACACCCATTCCGGTGCCTCCTCTTTCGCTATCGTATGTCCCGCAAAGACACTGTAGAGGGCCGGCAGTACCACCAACGTCAGCGCCGTCGACGTGAATAGTCCGCCGATCACGACACTGGCGAGGGGGCGTTGAACCTCGGCCCCGATCCCTTGCGCAAGCGCCAGCGGCAGAAGCCCAAGCAATGTCGTCATCATGGTCATCACGACAGGACGAAGGCGAAGGCTGCAGCCGGCCAGGATCGCTTCGTCGATCGATTGTCCCTCGTGGCGCAGCTGGTTGACGTAAGAGACAAGGACAATTCCGTTCCCCACCGCGAGCCCGAACAGTTCGATGAACCCGATGGAGGCCGGCACACTCAGGTACTGGCCGCTCAGCCACAGCGATACGAGGCCGCCGATCAATGCGAAGGGGAGATTGAGAAAAATCAACGTTGCGTAGCGCAGCGAGTGGAAAGCCCAGAAGAGTAGGAAATAGACGAGTCCCAAGGTAATCGGCACGACGATCGAGAGCCGCGCGTTGGCCCGTTCCATGTTCTCGAATGCCCCGCCCCACAGGATGCTGTATCCTTCCGGCAAGTGGACCTGCGTGGCGAGCTTCTTTCGACCTTCATCCACGACACCGCCGATGTCTCGCCCGACGACATTGAAGCCGATGTAAATACGTCGCTTCACATGTTCGCGGCTGATGCGAGCCGGGCCCTCGCGCATCTCGATCGTGGCGAGATCGCTCATTGGGATCAGTGCACCGGAAGCCGATTTCACGCGAATCTCTCCGATGGTCGCGACGCTGTTGCGTTGTTGTTCAGGAAACCGAACGGCCAACTGAAACCGCCGCTCGCCTTCATACACATGGGTCGCCACCTTGCCTCCGATGGCGGTGGTGATGATCTCTTGCATGTCGGCTACGTTGATACCGAAGCGGGCGATCTTTTGCCGGTTGATGTCAATGATGAGATAGGGCTGGCCGGCAATCTGTTCGACTTTAATATCTTTAACGCCGTTGACCTGCTGCATCAAAGCGGCAATCTCTTGCGCCTTGTCGAGGAGCGTATCCAGATCGTCTCCGAACAACTTGATGGCGCATTGAGTCTTGATCCCTGAGATCAGCTCGTCTACCCGTTCTTGAATCGGCTGGCTCATCAGCACGGAAATGCCGGGGATATCGGCCAGCTTCTTGCGGATGGCGTCGGTCAATGCCGACTGGGTCCTCGCCGTTTTCCAGAGGCTTCTGTCGTGCAAGGACACGATCGGATCGCTTTCGTACAGATCTTCAGGATGGTAGGGAATCTCGGCCCGACCAATTCGGCTCACCGCCATCTTCACTTCAGGGAACTCCAACATGACCTGTTGAGTCTGCTTCTCCATCTCGATGGACTCGGCCAGCGACACACTCGGCAGCTTCATCACCTGGGGAGTCAGGGCCCCTTCCTCAAGGAGCGGAATGAATTCCCGCCCTACGAATGGAATGAGAGTAAGACTGCACAATACGACCATGATTGAACCGGTCAGGACGAGGCCGCGGTGCCGAAGCGTCCATTGCAATACCGGGAGATAACGCTGCTTCATCCAAAACGTCAGGCGCGTCTCCTGCGGATGGTCTCCGCGCAGGAACAGCGACGCGAGCACCGGCGACAGGGTCAGCGTCACCACGACCGAGGCTAAGAGTGCGATCACAAGCGTGTAGGCGAGCGGCGCGAACATCTTCCCCTCCATGCCGTGCAAGGTCATGAGAGGCAGGAAGACGACGCTGATGATCAGAATGCCGAAGAGGATCGGCCGACCCACTTCTTTCGTAGCATGGAGAATGACATCGACCTTGCTCTTCCCAGTTTTCCCGTTGGTCTGCGCGAGATGGCGATACACGTTTTCGACCACGACCAGCGAGCCGTCCGCGATCTCACCGATGGCGATGGCCAGCCCACCGAGGGTCATCAGGTTGGCTGAAAGCCCCAGCCGCTGCATTGCAATGAACGTGAGCAAGGGGGTGATGATCAGCGAGGCCGTCACGACGACGGCACTGCGCACATGGCCCAGGAAAAAAAAGAAGACGAAGACCACCAACACGATCCCCTCGATCAACGCATCGCGCACCGTCTGAATGGCGGCATTCACGAGTTCGATGCGATCATAGAAGGGGATCAGCTTTGTGCCTGCAGGGATGATCGTACTCTGTTGCAGGTCCTGCACCTCGGCCTTGACCGCTTCGACCACCTGGCGGGCATTGCCTCCGCGGAGCATGAGCACGGTCCCGATCACAACCTCTTGCTCCCCATTGAGGACCACGGCACCATGGCGAACGGCGTGGCCTATCTGGACTTCGGCGACATCCCGAACGAACACCGGCGTGCCGCCGACCTCTTTCAGGATTATGGATTCGATATCGCCCAGAGTCTTGATCAGCCCGAGTCCTCGCACGATCGAGCGATCGGCATACCTTTCCAACACGTTGCCCCCGATGTTCGCGTTGTTCTTCACCACCGCTTCGTAGATCTGGTGGAGCGTCAGGTCGAACTTGTGGAGCTTGGCCGAATCCACCAGAACTTGATACTGTTTCACGAACCCGCCCATACCGTTCACGTCGATCACGCCCGGCACGCTTTTCAGCAGCGGGCGCAGGACCCAGTCCTGCATCGTTCGTTGCTCTGTTAATTCTCTTTCGACTACATGAGGATCAGTCGCCGTCGCATGGGGCCCTTTGACGTAATAGTGATAGACCTCACCCAGCCCGGTGGTGACGGGGGCCATAACTGGCTCGATCCCCTCTGGTAGCCGTTCTTTCGCCGCCATGATCCGCTCCAGGACCAACTGGCGGGCGAAGTAGATATCGACGTCCTCTTGAAACACCACCGTGATCTGAGAGAGTGCAAACTTGGAGAGCGAGCGGATTTCCGCCAAACCGGGCAGACCTGTCATCTGGAGTTCGATGGGATAGGTAATGAACCGCTCTACTTCGACGGGTGAGAGACCAGCCGCCTCGGTCAGCACCTGCACCTGGATGTTGGTCACGTCGGGATAGGCGTCGATTGGGATAGACTGGAAGGCAAAGACGCCGACGACGGACAACAGGCAGGCCAGACCCAAGACCAGTATCCGTTGCCGCAGTGAGAATTCTAGAAGCGAGGCGATCATAGCGAAGGCTCGATCTTGTGCCGTTCCATTTGAGACTTCAGGGCAAAGGAGCCCTTCGTCACGACTTGCTCCCCTACCTGAACCCCCTCCAGCACCCTGACCACGTCTCCCTCTTCGTTCCCCAACCGGACCGTCCGCGCTTCGAAGGTACCGGCCTCTCGTTGAACAAACACCATCTTGCCTGCAGACCCGTCTTGGACCGCCGAGAGGGGCACGCTCAGCGTGTCCTCGTTCGATGGTCCATGCACACTGACGACGGCGAACATTTCCGGTTTCAACAGATGATCGGGGTTGAGCACCGTTACTCGCATACGCATGGTCCGCGTGGCTGGATCAAGCACATCTCCAATGTAGGTAATTGCGCCGGTAACGATCGCATGCGGGTAGGCCGCCAGTACCACATTCACTTTCTGGTCCTTGCGGATGAATTGCACATCCTTCTCAGGCACATTGCCGATCACCCACACATCCGTGAGATTCGCCACGGTGAAGAGCTTCTGTTCGGTCTCAACGACCTCTCCTCTGGTTAGATTGCGCATAATAATCCGGCCGTCGAACGGGGCGCGCAGCGGCACGTTGGCCTTGATGGTCTGTTCTCGGTCCAGTCTCTTGAGTTCTGCCCCCGGCACACCGATGAGTTCCAGGCGGTTCTTCGCCTCCCTGACTTCGGCCTGGGCCGTCTTCATGGCCGCTTCGCGGCGTTGCAGTTCAGCCAGACTCACCGCCTTACTGTCGTACAGTTCTTTGGCCCGCACATGGGATCGTTCTGCTTCCTCCAGTCTGGCCTTTGCCTTCAGGTAATCTCCCTCTGCCAAGCCAAGGTCGACGCTATGGATCATCGCCAGCAAAGTTCCTTTTTTCACGTCCTGCCCCACATCCACATAGACTTTCACGACACGTCCTCGGATCAGAGGCGTGACCTCCGCCAATTCGTTTTGGTTGGCCTGTACAGTTGCGGGAAATTGACGATGCGAAAGCAGTTGCCCCTGCTTGACCGGCACAAGTTCCAGCCGCATCCGAGACAACTCTTCCGACGTCAACTGTAACAACCCAGATCCCCCAGGAGATAGGTCTTGTTTGATGGTGGAGGTATCCAGCGGCTTGTTCTCGCAGGCAACTCCCATCGTTACCATCACGCAAGCCATGAGGCCATGGACGCTCCGAAGGAGAGATTGGATTGTGCTCTGGTTCAGGCAGGTATGACTCACAAACCACATCTTCTCGGTCTACTCTTCGACCTCAGATTCGGCCTTGACTTCCATCAATCCTCTCGCACGGGACATGCCCCGCAAACCTATTGTTTTTCTCCTGCGAAAGCGGATATCCGAGGCTTTTTGGTACCAGGAGGATGTGATGCCGTGGCGAAATGCGACAGTCATACGCTGAGACTTCCCAACATCCTCGGCTGTGGATATGAGATACTGGTCAAACGAAGCGACTTTGTATGAAGATTCAAGCCCAATTTCCAGATGAACAATCGTCGGTCGGTGAGTTCCAACGTCAGCCGGATGTGTTCCGACAATGGGTCACGGCGGACGGTGGCTCCGGCTATCCAGCTGAATGGGGACGCTATCATCTCTACGTCTCATTGGCCTGTCCCTGGGCCCACCGCACGATCATCGTACGCAAGTTAAAGCGGCTTGAAGATGTGATCGGTATGACGGTCGTAGATCCTATTCGTGACGAGCGAGGATGGGCATTTCGAGAAGGTGCTGGACATTCCCTCGACCCTATTAATGGATTTCAGTTTCTCCGTGAAGCGTATCATGCGACCGATCCAAGCTATACCGGTCGCATGACGGTCCCGGCACTCTGGGATTGCGTGACTAAACGAATCGTGACCAACTCCGATGATGATCTGATGAGAATCTTCAACGGCGAGTTCGATCGCTTCACTAAACGCCCGATCGATCTGTACCCGGATGGCCTGCGGCAAGAAATCGACGAGCTCAACACATTCATTTACGAGAACGTGAACGACGGAGTCTATCGAGCAGGATTCGCCACATCACAACCTGCGTATGAACGGGCGGCACGGCGGTTGTTTGCCGCGCTGGATCAGATTGAGGCGCGTCTCGCAACCCGTCGTTACTTATTCGGACCGGAATTCGTGGAAACCGATTGGCGCCTCTTTGTCACGTTGGTTCGGTTCGATGCGGTCTACCACGGACATTTTAAGTGCAATGTCCGGCGGATCACCGACTATCCCAACCTCTTCGGGTATCTCAAAGACCTCTACCAAACAGACGGGATTGCCGATACCGTGAATTTCGATCATATCAAGCGTCACTACTACATGACGCACGACGACATCAATCCCACCCGTATTGTCCCGATCGGACCCAACCAAGATCTGACCACACCGCATGGGCGTGAGCATTTGGGCTGGCAGGGTCCTATCTGCCGACAGAAATCCTGACAGTTCTATCTGTCTAAGCAACTAGACAGTCCTGAGGATATTTACCCCCTTCCCGGTGAATCAGTCATGCGTACGTGATGTGTGAGGCGGCTCTTTTGCCCAGTTCAGAGGGGGTCTCGTTGGAATACTTTGAGCACAAGAGTTGCTCCTTTCGTATGACAAGATTTCACGTTGTCATTAACGACCTATTGAAAGGAGCCGTTATGGATATGATGTGGTTGTTCGCAGGCGTGATGGGTGCACTCCTCATCGGTGGGCTAATCGTGTACAAAAAGAGTGTGTAGGTTACCGTCTAGCAGGCTGCGGAAAAAGTTGATTGGGGCGTTTCGGCCAGCGCAGCGCGATCGGGAATCCTCAGTACATTCAGTAACTGCTCAGTTTGTCCTGAGGCTCTCGAAGATATGAAGGGAGGGGTTTTCCGCGGCCCGCTAAGGCGATGCTATTCCGTCGGAGTCCCGGCCGTTGGCTGAGGGAGAGTATCCAGTCTATTGCCGGCTGCCGACATGGCATCCTTCGCATCGGGGTTATTGGCGACACCTGATCCGTCCTTCACGGAAGCCTGGGAAGAATCGCCGATGGACAAGGTCCCTGGACCAGAGGAACCAACTGGGTCCGATGCAGCAGGTGGAAGGAAGGATTGGTCGTTGCCGTCCCGTACACTCAAACTCGATGCATTGTGTTCGAGCCTTTGTACTTGAGTCTGTGCGTCAGGTTTAGGCGTCGGAGCATCAGGCGCATAGAGAAGGATTTCCACGCGTCGATTCCTCGCGCGGCCCTCCTCCGCCGTATTCGCGGCTGTTGGTTTGGTGTCTCCGAGTCCTACCGCACTGATACGTTCCGGCTCCACGCCGCCCTTTTCTACGAGATAGCGGAGGACGCCGTTTGCGCGCACTTTGGACAACTCCCAATTGCTTGGATACCGCGACTTGAGCGAAGGGCCGATCTCCACGTTATCCGTGTGACCTTCGATTCGGATCATCCTCATGTCGCCGCTTGTGTGCAGGTATTCAATCACCTGATCGAGCACTTGGTAATTTTCAGCCTTGATAGCCGCATCCCCTGAGTCGTAGCGTAGGGACTTCGCTAGGTCCTCGAGGTTAACCCGACTTTGTCCGGATGCATCCTGTATTTTCAGTTTGCTGGTTACCGGATCTGCCTGGATCGTTTGACCGGCCTGATTCGTGGACGACTCCGAGCTTGCCCCTAGAGGCTTGGTGAGGGGTGCGGCGTGTCCAACGAGTTTGAACCGGTCTCCTGTGATGACACGGGTGTTGGCCTTAAACACAAGAGCTGCTGCTGTATGAGATTCTACCGACAGTACCTTGAGTTGACCGATCCTTCGTGGAGGAAGCCCGGCACTGTGCCGGAGGATATCAAGGAGTGCTCCGGTCTTTAGTCCATCTTCCCTCCCTCGATCCAAGTACACAACATTCGACTGTGAGACCAGCGTCATCGTCCTGTCGGCCTGAAGCTCAATGATCATACCCTCAATGTCGGGGATGTTCGACGCGGGGCTCGGCTCGATGTCTGGAGCCGGAGGCACAAAGCGCATGACAGGGTCACCGGGGGAAATCGGTCCGTAGCTCAGCACGGCCTCCGCGGTCGTGAGAGCGTGGTCGGCCGCGGTCACCCTCACGACCGCTGAACGATTCATCACAAAACCGAGGTATTCCTTCGTCACAGGATGGAACACTTTCCGAATCCGCCGGTAGACGGTGAAGAGGTCACCCACTGCCACGTCGGTCGGGTTGTTGAGTTTGAGATAGAGTGAATCTCGTTTGCCAAGAAGCATGCGATTGCCTGTTGACTGATTATCGCCGGTGATCAAGTTTACGGTTCCGTCGATCGGTGATGTTTTCTGGATGGCGCCACTGGAAAAGGCGAGTGCAGCCTGCGAAAACCGAACGGAATCGATCTCTGGTGTCTGTGCCAGTGTTACCTCAAGTGAGAGACCGGCTCCTGAACAGAGGACTAAGATGAGGGATGTCAGGGTTTTCATAGATAGGTTCCTTCTGAGGCCAGTGTTGCTTGAAAAAACATAGCAAAAGACGCTGTGTTGTCAAGAATGTGAGCTGGTTTGGTGGGAGGTTTGACGGGCCTTTCTCTCCGATGATAACGTGGAATCCATGTTGTCATCGCTTGTCTGTCCGGGGGCGTGACCGACGATGAATGGTGGTGAACAAGATGATCGGCATCCCTCCGTGGGCCCTCGCCAGGAGAAACGAATCGATACACAGATCCATCGGCGGCGAAAGGTCAAGGCGTTTTCCCCTCTCGAATCGGAATGGGAGAGTTCACAAGCTGGACCATCCTCCTGTGGGATGGAGGATGAACAACGCAAAAAAAATCGGGCGATTGATGCCTAATTTATGTTGCAGCAAGAGCCTAATCACTCAACCTACTCTCCGCTTGCAGACTGCCCTGCCTAGGACTTTCGGGTCCGCCCGGAATTAGGTCCTTTGTTCGCTTGCTATCCCCGAGATCCGGGCACTAAGATTTCACGCATCAGATCTCTAATACCCTTTCAAGGTCAATACTTTGTGAGAGCAGAAACCAAATGACCGGGACCGAAGCTCTTCTTGAATATCTGACGAAGTTTTTTCCGGTCTTTCTCTTTATCGTGGTAACGCTGGTTTTTGGAGTAGTGACCTTGCTCGTCAGTTATTTTGTGCAGCCCAGGTATCCGGAACCGGAAAAATTATCGACCTACGAGTGTGGAGCCGAACCATTTTCCGACGCCCGTATGCCGTTTCCGGTCAGGTATTACATTTTTGCGATGTTGTTCGTCATCTTCGACATTGAAGTGATCTTCCTCTATCCCTGGGCCGTGGTATTCACCAAGATCGGAGTAATTGGGTTGATTGAAATGATGATTTTTATAGGACTGTTCATTGTGGCTTACGTGTATGCCTGGCGAAAAGGCGCGCTGGAGTGGGACTGAGGGTTGTATGGGACTAATCCAGCTGGGACGGCAGGAGAAAGACGGAGCTCCGGACGTCATCACGGGGTCTCTCGAAAAAGCCGTCAACTGGGCGAGGAAGGGCTCTCTCTGGCCGATGACCTTTGGACTGGCCTGCTGCGCTATCGAGATGATGGCCGCCGTTTCTTCCCGGTACGATATGGATCGGTTCGGGGCAGGAGTGTTTCGTGGTTCACCGCGACAGTCGGATTTGATGATCGTCGCCGGAACCGTATGTCGACGCATGGCACCGGTGATTCGAAAAATTTACGACCAAATGCCCGAACCCAAGTACGTGATTGCGATGGGGTCCTGTGCCACATCAGGGAACATCTATGACAGTTACAGTGTCGTGCAGGGAGTCGACCGATTTATTCCCGTTGACATTTATGTGCCCGGTTGCCCTCCGACTCCGGAGGCCCTCTTGGACGGCATTCTAAAACTCCAGGAGCGCATCATGCAAAAGCGCGTGTTTGTGACCCAACCGGAGCAGGTCAAGGCAAGTCTGAAGGTGTGACGCGTCGCTATGCATCCACTGCTCCAGCGAGTTCAGCAGACGTTTTCGGTCGGAATTACCGGACTGGTTGAATGGCGCGGTGACGCGGCGGTGACCGTCTCCCGAGACAAACTCCGTGAAGTTGCTCTGTTTCTGCGAAACGATCCTGGGATGGATTTCGATTATATCGTTCATGTGAGCTCCGTGGATTGGCCTGACGACGAAGAGCGATTCGAAGTCGTGTGGGAGATCTACTCGATTAGGAAGCGACATCGCCTTCGACTCAAGACGCGGGTGCCTGAATCGGATTGTGTCGTGGATTCCTTGACGGATCTATGGAAAGGTGCCGATTTCATGGAACGTGAAGTCTTCGACATGATGGGTATCCGGTTTCGGAATCATCCCGATCTTCGTAGGATTTTAATGCCAGATGATTATGCGGAAGGTTACCCGTTGCGTAAGGATTTTCCACTCCGTGGAAAGGGCTGGCGGGACACGTTTGATTTTCTGGATGAAGTGCCTCGATAGGAGCCTCTACCGGCATGGCATTCGAAGACCAAAGAACCACCGTCTATAAGATCAACCCGGAGCATCCGGAAAGCGAGACGCTTCCGACCCTGCGAACCGAGGAACTCCTGCTCAACATGGGGCCTCAACACCCTAGCACCCACGGGGTGCTGAAGGTGATTCTAGAGCTGGAAGGAGAGCGGTTGGTGAAATCTACGCCGGTAATGGGGTACCTCCACCGAGGAGTAGAAAAGCTTGCCGAGGACGGCACGTATCATCAGTTCATTCCTCATACGGACCGGCTCGACTATGTCTGTGCGATGTACAACAACTTTGCCTATTGCCGTGCTGTTGAAAAACTCCTGAATTTACAAGTTCCAGAGCGGGCGGAATACCTCAGGACAATCGTGGCGGAGGTTCAGCGGATCATTGGACACCAATTTTGGCTGAGCGCCCAGGCCCTTGACATCGGGGCCATGACCGTCTTTTTTTATTGTTTTCGAGATCGGGAAATCCTGCTCGACTGGTTCGATGAGCTGTGCGGTGCTCGGCTCACGACGAGCTGGTACCGAATCGGCGGGGTTGAGCGGGACTTGACTTCCTCATTGATCGACAAGCTCAAACAGTTCTTAGACTATTTCCCGCCGAAGATCGACGAATATCAGGTGTTTCTCGAGAGAAACCGCATTTGGCTTGGGCGCACCAAGGGAGTCGCCGTGATCTCCGCCGAAGACGCGGTCAGCTTTGGACTGAGTGGACCGGTTCTTCGCGGGTCCGGTGTGGACTATGATCTTCGTAAGTACGAGCCCTATAGCGCCTATCCAAAGTGCGAGTTCAACGTTCCGGTTGGGAAAAACGGCGATACCTATGATCGGTATTGGATTCGGGTGATGGAGCTCTACGAAAGCGTCAAGATCATTCGCCAATGTCTGGAGCAGATGCAGGACGGGCCCATCATGGCGGATGTTCCCAGCGTGACGCTGCCGCCGAAAGAGCGGGTCTTCACGAACCTGGAGGCAATGATCCAACAGTTCAAACTCTTCTCGCAGGGGTTTGATGCTCCGCCAGGAGAAATCTACTGTGGCACTGAGGCCCACAAGGGAGAATTGGGTTTCTACATCGTCAGTACCGGGGGAGGGAAGCCTTATCGACTGAAGATTCGCGCCCCTTCATTTGTGCACATGGGCGCGTTCGATCATATGGCCAGAGGATATATGATCTCTGATGCCTGTACCATCTTCGGTACGTACGATATCGTGATGGGTGAATGCGATCGCTAGGAAACGTGAATCGTGAACCGTTACATAACCGCTCCATCTCTTGCGATTAGCGAGTAACGTTGAACGAATAACGAGGCAACAATGGGCCTGAAGCCGGCTACTAATCCAGACGTTGAAGGGGCAACGATCGAATTGAGCATCGACGGGAAATCCGTCACGGCGAGGGACGGGGTGTCGTTGTACGACGTTATCGCCATGACAGGCAAGATCATCCCGGCCATGTGCTATCACTACACCTTCGACCCGTTCGGCTCTTGTGGCATGTGTCTCGTCATGCAAGAGGGGAAGAAAGCTCCGGTTCGGTCCTGCACCGCCAAGGCAGCGGCGGGAATGGTGATCCGTACAGAGGGAGAGGATCTCTTTCTCGCGCGAAAGAAGGCCGTCGAGAAACACCTGTCGGTTCATCCGCTCGACTGCCCGGTGTGCGATGCGGACGGACATTGTGAACTACAAGATATGGCCTTCCAGCATGGCGTGACAAATCTGGCCAATGCCAAGCAGAAATTTATCCCGGAAGATACGCGTAGTCTTGTACTCGACTTCAACATGAATCGTTGCATCGCCTGTGCGGAATGCATCAATGTTTGCAAGGATGTGTTGATGATCGATGCCTTGCAGTTCATGAAGAAGGGGGGGTTCAACCAGGTTGTGGCCAAGGGCGACCTCGCCCTTGATTGTGAATTCTGCGGTGATTGTCTGGCAGTTTGTCCGGTCGGCGCCATCACGAACAAATTTTCCAAGTATCTGTATAAGCCGTGGCAGATGAAGAAGACGACGACGACCTGCAACTACTGCGGAGACGGTTGCCAACTCTACTTGGAAACGAAAGATGAAGAGGTGGTCCGAGTCACCTCCCCGTTATCCTGGAAGAACAAGTGGGGCGACCGATCGGAAACCGCCAAGGGACACGGCGGGCTCTGCGTACGTGGCCGTTTTGGGTTCGAATATCTCGACAGTAAGAGCCGCCTTACGCAGCCCCTTGTCCGCGAAGGGGGTCGGCTGGTGCAAAAGCCTTGGCTGGAAACGATGCACCTGCTCGTAGACCAATTGACCGAAATTAAGGAGAAATCCGGTGCCGATGCCATCGGTGGCCTTGTGACGGCCCGCTGCACGAACGAAGAGCTGTATTTGTTTCAGAAGCTCATGCGCACTGGTTTTGGAACCAACCAGCTCGATAGTAGCGCCCGCTACGGCCATATGAACTTTGTCCTGGCGTCCAAACGAGCCACGGGGCTGGGGAGAATGCCGAACGATTGGGAAGATCTGACGAAAGCAAAAGCCATCATGTTGTTCGGCTCCAATATTACCGAGACGAACCCCTTGACCGCCGTCCGAATCAAAGAAGCCATACGGGTCTACAAGGCTCAGGTGATGACGTTCGACAGCGCCATTACGAATATTGCAAAGCTCGCATCGCACCCGTTTTTGATCAAGCCCGGCACAGAGGGAGCAGTGATCGATGGGTTGGTCAAGACGACCATCGAGCAGGATTTGGTGGATGAAGAGGTTGTTGAGAAACACCCCCGAGCGTTTGATGCGCTCAAAAGCGCGGTGGCGAATCTTTCGTTGGAGCATCTAGCGGCTCAGACCGGCGTTCCCATCGAAGCCTTCCGAGAAGTTGCGGCCATTTTTGCCGAATCGCCGAGGTCGATCATCCTGTGTGCGGAAGGGATTGTCAGACGAACGAACGGCTATCAGAACGTCTTAAAACTGATGGATCTCGCCTGGATTACCGGCAAGCTCGGGCGAGCGGGTTGTGGTGTGAACACCGTGACGGAGGAGCCGAATGAACAAGGGGCCGTTGATATGGGCGCAGCACCTGAGTTTCTCCCAGGTCAGGCTCGGTTTGATGATCCAGCAGTTCGAGACCGGTTCGCCAAAGCATGGGAAACGTCACTCCCTCCTGTCGGATCGGGGGCACATCTCATCGAAATCTTGAAGCGATGCAAGAGTGGACGGATTAAAGCCCTGTACATTCTGGGGGAAAACCCGCTCGCCACCTTGCCGGCTTCGATGGAGGTGCGAGCTGCTCTTGAACGACTCGAACTGTTAGTCGTGCAAGATCCCTTCTTGACTGAGACGGGAAAGTTGGCTCATTTTGTGCTCCCCGCTTGCACCTATGCGGAGAAGGACGGCACCTTTACAAATCTTGAAGGTCGTGTGCTTCGCGTTCGTCAGGCGATGGATCCGCTTGGAGAGAGCCTGCCGGACTGGCACATCATGACAGCGTTGGCGAATGCCATGGGATGCCGATGGGAATACCAATCGGCGAATGATATTCAAGCTGAGATTATGAAGCTTTTGCCCGGATACTATAATCTCGGACAACCGCGTAAAGTCGTGCCCGTCCCTGACCAGTATTTGTCCAACGACTACGCAGCCGAGGTCAAGGCTCGTTATCAACAGGGCCCACCATCTGGAGAGAATCCGCGTCCCTTTTCTTTATTGATGGGACAGTTATTGGTGCATTCGGGGAAATTGTCGACGCAAGCGCCGGGGCTTATGAAGATCGCTCCGAACACAGGGAAGCTGCGGATGAACATAGGGGACATGGAGCGTCTTGGATTGCAAGACGGTGTGAAGGTGCGTTTGACCTCCGATCGTGGTTCTCTTCAGCTCGCGGTCCAGGCGGATCAGTCCATCGCCCCAGGCACCTGTTTTTTTCCTGAGCATTTTAATGAACCTCCTGTGAAGGACTTAATGCCGGTGTCGGTGGATGCCGCGACCGGTGTCCCGTCGTTTAAACAGACCTGGGTCAGTGTTGAACAGGCGTAAGCGAATATTGAGGGCCGTGACGAGGAGCCTCCGATGAGTGTCGCCGCGTTGACAAAAAAGATCCTTCAGGCTGCGTTGTTCTACGAGATCGTGGACGCGATGAAGGTCACGTTTCGACATATGCTTCATCGCCCGATGACGTTTCAGTATCCGCGGGAACAACGAACGATCCCAGATACGCATCGTGGTGCGCTTGGCTTGCTTCGCTATGATGATGGGCGAGAACGGTGCGTCGGCTGCGATCTTTGCGAAGCCGCTTGTCCTTCGCATTGCATCAAGGTGATCAGTGCCGAGGATCCGGCCCGACCGCTCCAGCGCTACGCCAGTGAATTTTATATCGATATCACAAAATGCGTCTTCTGCGGCTATTGTGTCGAAGCATGTCCGGTGAATGCATTGGCGATGACCAAGATGTACGAATACTCGACCCACGACAAACGCAGTCTCCTGTTCGACAAGAAGCGGCTCTACGATATCGGCGAACGCCATCTTGATGACGGGAAGAAATATTTGTATGCGCACAACCAGGAGAAGAATGTCGCGCAAAGCCGCGAGTATCGCTACTATTTTCCGCAGTCGGTACAGAAGTCGACCCAACCGCCTCCCAAACATCTGAGCTGAGCCGCACCCATGACCGGACTGTTTTTTGTTTATTTTGCATTGATCAGTATTGCCGCCGGTGTTATGACGGTGGCATTGCGTCACCCGGTTCACTGCGCGCTCTCGCTCCTCGTGTTGCTCTTGCACGTGTCCGGACTATTCATTCTTCTGAACGCGGAGTTCTTGTGGGCCGTGCAGGTCATCGTCTACGTGGGGGCCATTCTGGTCCTATACCTCTTCGTGCTGATGTTGCTGAATCTCAAGACGGATGAACGTTATTTTCACCCATCGGCTCCGTATATTCTCGGGCCTGCTGTCTTGGGAGCCGGCTACGTTTTGTACCTCCTCTTGCGGTCTCCATTTTCTGGGGCAAAGGGGGATGCTCCGACCACTGCGGTGCTGCAAGACGGCGATACCTATGCCGTGGGCATCAAGATGTTCAGCGACCATCTCTTGCAGTTTGAGATCGTCGGCATCTTTCTGCTCGGAGCTATTATCGGCGCGATCGTCCTGGCCAAGGCTCCGAAGCCGCTGGAAAGGGATCGAGAGCGGTTATGATTCCTCTGTCTGCCTACACAGCCGTCAGCGCGGTCCTTTTTATGACGGGGCTCTTGGGTGTGCTTGTCAGACGAAACTTCATCATCGTGCTGATGTCGGTTGAAATCATGATGAATGCGGCCAACATCAATTTGGTCGCCTTCTCACACTATTTGGAATCGATGGCGGGACAACTTGTGGCGCTATTCATCATCGCCATCGCGGCCGGCGAAGCGGCCGTTGGTTTGGCCATCATCATCGTCGTGTTCAGAGGCAAAATTTCCACGAATGTGGATGAAATGAACCTCTTGAAGTGGTAGCTGGGTGTGGACAATCAGATCCAACGGTGCCGTCGGTGGCTCGTACCTCTCAACGTATCGCCACGAGTACGTTGTACGTTCCAACTCCGTGCAGCATGGTTGGCTGGCTGAGCATCCGCAGAATGGTGCGCTACTGTGTCCCGCTTGACTGATCTCCTCATCAAATTGATTCCCGTTTTCCCACTGCTCGCGGTTCTCGCGAACGGACTGCTCGGACACCGCTACTCTCATGGAATGGCCCATCGATTGGCTTGGGGGTCAGTCGGCCTCTCGTTTCTCTGTACGATCGGCGTATTTACCGATGTCATGCGTACGGGAGCTTCCCATGAGGTGGTTGTCTATCAGTGGATTTTCGGCGGAGATCTCACGATCAATTTGGCGTACCTGGTGGATTCTCTGACCTGCGCTTGGTTGCTGGTCGTCACCGGTGTCGGGTTCCTCATTCACGTCTATTCCGTGGGTTATATGCACGGAGAAACCGGATTTACGCGCTTCTTCACCTACATGAATCTTTTCATGGTCTCCATGTTGCTTCTTGTGATGGGGAACAACTATCTCGTGCTCTTCATCGGTTGGGAAGGTGTCGGGCTCTGTTCCTATCTCTTGATCGGTTATTACTATGACAAGGTGTCGGCGGCCAAGGCAGCATCCAAGGCGTTCGTCGTCAACAGGATCGGCGATGCGGGATTTCTCGTCGCGATATTTCTTGTCTTCAGCAACTTTAAGACGCTCGACTATACCAAGGTCTTTGCCCAGGTCGGGCAATTGTCTCCAGACATGGCCACGGCCATCGCTCTGTGCCTTTTCATCGGTGCGGTTGGGAAGTCGGCGCAGCTTCCGCTCCATACATGGTTGCCCGATGCGATGGAAGGTCCGACGCCGGTGAGTGCGTTGATCCATGCGGCGACCATGGTCACGGCCGGTGTCTACATGGTCGTCCGTAATCACGCGATCTTTGATCTCTCACCCTTCGCCATGTCGACGGTGGCGCTGGTCGGCGGAGGCACCGCCCTGTTTGCGGCGACCATCGGACTCGTCCAAACCGACATCAAACGCGTCCTGGCCTATTCGACGGTGAGCCAGCTCGGATATATGTTTCTCGGTTGTGGGATCGGCGCCTATACGGCGTCCGTTTTTCATGTCATGACCCATGCGTTCTTCAAAGCGTTGTTGTTCTTGGCGGCAGGGTCGGTAATCCATGCATTATCGGGGGAGCAGGACATCCGGAAGATGGGCGGACTGAGCAGCCGAATTCCTTGGACCCATCGCCTGTTTCTGGTCGGCACCATTGCGATCGCGGGCCTCCCTCCCTTAGCGGGATTCTGGAGCAAAGACGAAATTATGGCCCATGCCTTTACCACTCATCACTATCTCCTGTACAGCATGGCGGCGTTCGGCGCATTGATGACCTCTTTTTATATGTTCCGGTTGACCTATCTGACGTTCTACGGTTCTTCTCGGATGGATCCTCATACGGCTGAGCATGTGCACGAATCTCCGATGGTGATGGTCGTCCCCCTGATGGTCCTTGGCTTCCTTTCCATCGTGGGTGGGTTGATCTTGGGGTTTCCTCCAGAGCATGGCTGGCTGCATGGATTTTTGGGGCCCGTCGTCGGAGTTGGGAGCCTGCATGAGACAGGTGCCGGCATGGCGTTGCTGTTGATGAGCATTGCGATCGTCATTGCCTTGGCGGGATGGGGGCTGGCGCATTTTCTCTACGGCCTGAGCCCCGCGACAGCAGACCGATGGGCGAACAAATTCTCCGGGACGTATCGGCTTCTGCTGAACAAGTACTACGTCGACGAACTGTACGACCTGATGTTCGTGGAGCCGCTCAAACGCCTGGGGGCCATGCTTGACTGGTTCGATCGCACGATCATAGACGGCATCGTGCGGGGCGTTGGTTGGCTCGCTGATTGGGGTTCTGCGGGATCCACGTGGGTCGAGAAGTATATTATCTACGGCGGCCTGAACGTGATCGGATATAGCAACCATCTCGCGGCTCGCGAAGGTCGGAAGATGCAGAGCGGAATGGTGCATCATTATGCCGCCATCATCGTCGCGGGGATCTTTCTTCTCGTTCTTGTCGTTCAATTGTTTGCCCAGATGTAGGTCATAACCCGACTAGGCTACGTCCATGCTCGAAGAACTCACGGCCGGATTTCCGATTCTGTCCTCCATCCTATTTCTCCCGCTGGTCGGGGCTGCTGTGCTCTGGCTGCTCGACGACGAGGATATGGTCCGGACCTCAACCCTCACCATTGCGCTAGTGGAGTTTGCACTTTCCGTATTCGTCCTGCTGCGCTTCGTGCCGGAGTCAGCCGCGATGCAGTTCACAGAGCATGTCCGATGGATTCCTGCGTTAGGCATCAGCTATCACCTGGCTGTCGATGGAATCAGCGTATTGTTCGTGGGGCTCACGGCTTTCTTGACGGTCCTGGTGGTGGTCTACTCGTGGGATACGATTCGACATCAAGTCAAACTGTACATGATGTGCCTGTTGGCGCTCGAGACCACGACGATGGGCGTCTTCGTGTCCCTGGATTTGATCCTGTTTTTCGTGTTCTGGGAGTTGATGCTGATACCCAGCTATTTCCTGATCAAGCTGTGGGGAGGGGGAGCCGAACGTCATTACGCCGCGCTGAAGTTCGTTGTGTATACGCTCTTGGGCAGCGTCTTCATGCTGGTGGGCATCTCGTTGCTGAACATCAATTTCCATCAGTGGGCCTCCCTGCACCACCCCGATCAACTCTATTCGTTTGATCTGCTCGAACTCATGACGGTACCGGTTCCGGTCTCTCAGCAACTCGTCATTTTTTGGCTGATGTTCCTAGGATTTGCGTTCAAGGCTCCGGTGTTTCCTTTCCATACCTGGCTGCCTGATGCGTTGTTGGAGGGTCCGATCGGAATGGCCGTGGTCTTGGCGGGATTGAAAGTGGGCACGTTCGGTTTTATCCGCTTCAGCATCCCCTTGCTCCCCGATGCGTCGAAAAGCGAGACGGTGGTCATGGTGATGGTCGTGCTTGGCCTCTGCGCAATTCTCTACGGAGCCTGGATGGCCTTGGTTCAAGCCGATTTTCGTCGCTTGCTGGCCTACAGCAGCATCAGCCACTTGGGCTTTGTCGTCGTGGGGTTGTTTGCCTTGAACTATCAAGGTCTGCAAGGCAGCCTGCTCACGATGATCAATCTGGGGTTCAGCACGGCGGGGCTCTTCTTTATCGCCGGCTTTCTCTACGCTCGGCAGCAAACAACTCAGTTGTCTGCGTTCGGTGGGATGGCGAAACAAGTGCCTCGACTCGCAACATTCTTGCTCATTATCGGGCTGGCGTCGATCGGACTGCCCGGCACGAACGGCTTTGTGGGGGAGTTTCTCATTCTCCTGGGAGCATTCGAGGCCAGGTGGTGGTTCGGCGGTATCGCGGTGCTCGGGGTTATTTTCGGTGCCGCGTATTTTCTATGGTACTACGAGCGTTCGATGATGGGTCCGCTCGGCAATGCGGTGAAAGGTGCGATGAGCGACCTGCAGCTTCGTGAGATGGTCATTGCGGTCTCACTTTCGGTCATGATTTTCTGGATCGGGCTCTATCCCTCGCCGTTTTTACGAATCATGAACGGATCTGTTCAAGCGCTCGTTGATCGCCTCCATCACGAGAAGGCGGCAGCGCTCGACAGGAGTCCGGTGAGACAAGGATATTAGATCAATGGGAGAGTACGCACTACTGTATATCCTCTTCGCTCCGTTCGCTGGAGCCTTGGGGTTAATTTTTGTGTCAAATCGACAGCCGCTGCTTGTTCGAAGCATAGCGGCAAGCGCAGCCTTTGTGTCGCTGATCACCTCGCTCTACATTTTTTATGCGTATGATTCAATCGCAGGCGGATTTCAGTTTGTTCAAAAGTTTGAATGGTCGAGGCAACTCGGCATCGCATTATATCTGGGCGTCGATGGGGTCGGCACTCCGCTCGTGCTTGCCTCTTCGATTTTGCTGTTTGCCGGCATCTTCGTATCGTGGCACATCAAGGATCGCACGAAGGAGTTCTACATCTGGTTGTTGATCCTGGCGGCTGCCACGATCGGTGTCTTCATGTCCCTGGACCTGTTCTTTCTCTATTTCTTCTACGAGATGTCCGTCATCCCGATGTATTTGCTGTTGGGGATGTGGGGCAGCCACACGAAGAAGTATTTGGAGATGACCGACCCCGAAGGTCTGAAACGACGGGACTCGGTCGGATTCATCCTGAACTTCGGATCGAACAGCAAAGAATATGCGGCGATGAAACTTGTGCTCTTCCTGTCCGCGTTCGCCGTCATTGCGCTCATGGGCATCTTGCTCATCTATAAATATTCCGGGCTGAACACTTTCGATATCCTGGTACTCCGTGAGCAGGCCAATCTCATGAATATTCCGGCGCTCGGCACGACGTTGGACAAGATCATCTGGGTCTTGGTCTTCTTCGGCTTTGCGTCGATCGCTCCGCTGTGGCCGTTGCACTCGTGGTCCCCGGTCGGCCATGCGGCTGCGCCGGCCGCAACCAGCATGCTTCATGCCGGTGTCCTCATGAAGCTCGGACACTTCTCCATTATGCGGGTGGCCTTTGAAATTCTCCCGGAGACGACCAGGGAATTGATGCCGATCGCCGCCGTTCTTTGCATGTTCAGCATCATCTACGGCGGTTTCGTGGCGTTTTATGCCAAGGACACCAAGTACGTGATCGGCTATTCCAGTTCCAGTCACATGGGCTATGTGTTCCTTGGGATGGCAGCCTTGAATTACATCAGCTTAAGCGGCGCGGTCATCTACATGTTTGCCCACGCCATGGCGACCGGCATGCTCTTCGCGATGGCCGGGTGGGTTTACGACCAGACCCATTCACGCGACATCCCTTCGTTGGGCGGCCTGGTGAACAAGATGCCCTTCATCTCTGCCTGTTTCATCGTGGCCTGTATGGCGTCGGTCGGAATGCCCGGTACGGTGAATTTTATCGCGGAAATTATGATCATCGTCGGAAGCTGGAATAAGTATCCTCTCCAAGTGATCGTGGCCATGCTGGGCATCGTCTTAACCCTGGCGTATCTGTTCAAAATGATGCGCGGCCTTTTCTATGGTCCGATGAACCAAAAGTATAGCCACGCGCACGATGCGATCTCGACGGTCGACCGGCTGCCTCTATTGATTATGATTTCGGTCAGTATCGGCTTCGGGATTTTCCCGATGCATTTATATGATGTCGTTCGTTCTGGAGTGGACCCGTTGGTCGCGAGGATTACGCGCGTGGTTCCGGTGGCGGAAACCAATGAGGGGTTAGGGGTGAATGGGAAGTCGATGCCACTAGAAAGGACTGCTGCCCCGTTGGCTGCGCACAAGGCCATATCCGATCCACCGCAGGGCTCACGAGAGGAGCGCGAATGACGTTTTCGCTCAACATGACCTTCTCCGATCTTCTGCTCTTATTACCGGAGATCTTCCTAACCTGCTGGCTTTGTGTGGTGCTCATCGTCGATTTTTCGTTTCCGCGCTTTCCCAAGGAGCGACTGGCTTATTTCAGTGTCGCAGGTCTTGTGATCACACTCGGCTGTTTGGGGTGGTTTGACCTCAATCATATTTCCGGCACGCTCTTCGGCAATATGTTCGTGCTGGATCGCATGGCGATCTTTTTCAAGATCTTTATCCTTGGAGCCACGATACTCGTCATCCTCGCATCAATCGAGTATGTTAATCGTTTCACTCTTTTCAGAGGGGAGTATTATTGTCTGGTCGTCATGGCAGCACTCGGCATGATGTTCATGACGTCCGCTAACGATCTGCTGTCCCTCTTCGTTAGCTTGGAATTCGCAACGCTTGGTTTCTACATTTTAGTGTCTTATCTACGAGATGATTTGGCCTCAAACGAAGGCGGACTCAAATTTTTTATCCTCGGTGTCTTTGCCGCAGGCTTACTGGCCTATGGGATCAGCCTGGTCTATGGTGAAACCGGTAAGCTTGTCTTTTCGGAAATGGCCTCCGCCCAGGCAACACCCGGTTTGATCATCGGGTTTCTGCTGATCTTCGCCTCTCTTGGATTTAAAATCGGGGCCGTTCCATTCCACTCATGGATTCCCGATACCTACCATGGCGCCCCGACACCTGTGACGACCTTTTTGTCGATCGCTCCAAAAGCTGCGGCCTTCGCGATCTTGCTCCGCCTTTTCCTCGTGGCGCTGGCTACGTTCAAGCCTCTCTGGGTGACCCTCTTGGTAGCGGTATCCATCCTGTCGATGACCTATGGCAATATCGTGGCGATTGCCCAACGCAACATCAAACGGTTGCTCGCCTATTCAGGCATTGCCCAAGTCGGGAATGTGTTGATCGGCCTCGCGGCCGGCACCAAGATGGGAAGCGATGCCATTATGTTTTATCTTCTGGCGTACCTGTTCGCCAATATCGGCGCCTTCGCCGTCGTGATCGCGGTCAGCCAGGCTATTGGACGAGATGAAATCGAGGATTACCGAGGCCTAAACAGACGATCGCCGTTTCTAGCGTTCGCCATGCTGCTGTTCCTTCTGTCCCTGGCTGGTGTGCCGCCCCTCGCGGGGTTCATCGGCAAGCTTTATATTTTCGTGGCGGCCATCCACGAAGGGCTCTATACTTTGATCGCGGTCGGGTTGATCAACATTGTGATCTCGATGTACTATTACCTCATCATTGTGAAGCAGATGTACATCAATGAGCCGGTAGATCCCTCTCCTATCGGAATTTCGAGTCCGATGAAGGTGGTGATCTATGTCGGTTTAGCCGGAACTTTGGTGATCGGCATTTACCCGCAACCATTCACAGACTGGGTGGTCAGCGCAACCGTCATGTTTTCGAATGTTGTCGGTCCTTCGGCTACTGTGATTCCTCCAGGTTCCGCCCTGGGTGGTTAGTTTTCTGCCTCCGCAGCCCGAGTGTTCTTCCACAATTTGTTACACAGTTTCACTGGATGGCTTCCGAATGATCACTGAAGGGCTGCGATGCAAATCGTCCTGACGGAACGGCGACGTGTCACCGGTGAGCTACAGCGTCGAGGAGAGCTCTTGGAGGCCGTAATCAAGGAACTGGAATCAATCAGCTATTTGGTGTCTCACGACCTACGTGCCCCATCGCATCACATCGATGGCTATGCAGCACTCTTGCGTCGAGCGGTCGAGCCCTTGCTGAGCGACAAAGCTGCCCGGTATTTGCAAAGGATTGCGGACACTGCAAGGCAGATGGAACAGGTGATTGATGACCTGCTGGTGTTTTCTCGTATGGGCCGGCAAGAAATGCTTCACACCACCGTCAACCTGGTTCAGGTGATGAGGTACATCGTCGCCAATCTGCGCTTGGGCTTGCAAGGATGAGATATATCATGGACAATCGCTGCACGACCTGAAGCGCAGGGCGATCCGGCCATGCTCCGACAGGTATTTGAACCTGATCGCAAGCGCCATCAATTATCTAAGAATGTCCAAAGTGAGCGTGCTCGAAGTCTTGCGTGCCATCAAGGTTGACGGCAGGCGGAGGAGGCACTTGTTCAACGCCAAGTGTAAGTCCGGCAGCTACTAAAGCTTGAGGCGGTCAGCCGTCTGGCAGCAGGACTGACTCATGATTTTCAATAACTTACTGACGGTCATCATGGGTCAGAGTCAAGTTCTGCTCAATGAGCCGGCGGCAAGCTCACGATCGAAATCGCCTTGGCAAGACTCGACCACCAGCCTAGATACCACGTCAATCCCATGCCGTCCGGGGAATATGTGAGGCTGTCGGTATCCGACATCGGCTGCGGAATGTCCTCGGAGGTCCAGGAGCATATGTTCAGGCCCTTCTGTACCACCAAAGGAAGAAGGAAAGGGAACGGGACTTGGGCTGTCGACCGTGTTGGGCATCGTCACGGAAAGCGGCGGTGGATTGGATGTACTCAGCGAGAGTGGAGTGGGGACACGTTTCGATATATACCTCCCGCACGTTGCATGCGAGATCGAGGCGCCGACAAAAGAGTGCGTACTGTTGCAATCGACAGAGGGCCATGAAACCATTCTTCTGGTAGAGGAGGAGGTTCGCACCCTCATCCGAGTTCAACTTCGGAAACTCGGATATCGCATCGTCGGGGCAAGAAATGGCGCAGAGGCTTGTCTGTCGGCCACTCCCCATATTGGAAAGCGCGAACTGTTGCTCAGGGATATCGTGATGCCGGGGATGAGTGGGACTGAACTGGCAAGGCATCTTCGCGTGATCAAGCCGGAATTGAAGCTTCTCCTTATTTCAGGATATACGGATGATGTGGGTATTGGGACCGTTGACCCGGCCAGTGCCTATCTGCAAAATCCCTTTACACCTGAGGCTTTGGCGAGTTCCGTGCGTGAGCTGTTGGATGTGAAGCCGACAGATCTGTTGAGCGTCAGTCAACAACAGGGGGCGATCGGGCAATTACGAAGCGTCGAGCGATCCTGAACCATAAAGTCACCGTCACCGGTCTACTCGCAGCGACGGGTATCTGCAGAGGCCGTCATGAATAGCCTCCAGTGGTTCGCAGAAGCCAAGCCTGCCCTACGCGTTCTCCTTCAGCTACTGAGCCTGGTGCTGCTGCCTGGTCTGTGCCCTGCTCAGGACAGTTCATGGGAGCGCCTTTCTGCAGGAGTAGCGGTTTCGGTGTGGAATCCCGGCGACGCTTGTCCTGCCGTGCCGAGCATGCTGGCCGTCGATATGGATCCGGAGCGGACGAAATTCTCCGTTCATCATTACGCCCAAGAAGGCCTTTCAGAACCTCCCAGGATCGACGAATGGCAGAAACGAACCGGCCATCATGTGCTGTTCAATGCTGGGTTGTTTCGTGAAAACTTCGCGTATCTCGGTCTTCTCTATAAGGATGGACGTCCGTTAGGCAGCAGGCGCCATACCTCATGGCAGGGGTTGTTTGTCGCAGAACCGTCCATCTCGGGGTTAAAGAAGGCACGGATCCTTGATTTGGCTGCAGAGAGTTTTGACGAAGAACAGCCGCGCTACAGAGAAGCGGCACAGGCGTTGATGCTTCTGGATCTGACCGGCAAGATCCGTGTCCGTGAGAGTGGGAAACATGCGTATCAGACGATTATCGCCGAAACGGAGACCGGACACATTCTTCTCCTCAAGAGCCTCGGGGCTGTTCGTCTATACGACATCGGTCGCTGTTTCAAGGATGCACTTCCCGTTGTGCGTCAAGCCATGGCAATGGACGGAGGGTCTTCCTCAGCTGTCCGCATTTTGGAGTCGCTGTGGGATAAAGACCTACGAGTCCAAGAGCACAACTCCTGGAAGAGTCTGTTCGGTGGAAGTACGGGCAGTCATATTCCGTTGCCCACAGTGATCGGGGCCAGTCCAAGGTAATGATCAAGTCTTGGCTGAAAACAACTGCTGCAGCGGCATGCCTAGTGGTTGGAGGCTGTGCCGCCGGCGCAAAGATCGTTCAGGAGCACGACGGGGGTGGGGTCGTGATCTATCCGTTTAAGGACGAACAAGGTCCTATGCTCTCCTCCTTGCGCAAGGATGCCCTTGACCTCATGAAAGAGAAATGCCACGGTAGGTCCTACCGCATCGTTCGTGAGGGAGAAGCCAAAGGACGCAGGCGAATCGTAAGTCCTCTTGATGACGCGCAAGAACTGGTCGAGGAACGGCGATGGGGGATTCAGTTCGAGTGCAAATGAACGGATGAGCAGCCCACAAGCATAGCCCGTTGCACTAGCCCTTCTTCTCCATGCTCATAAGGTCCTGAATCGTTAAGAGGCTGATGAGCTGAACTTTTTCTCTTTCCACACGCGCTCTCCCATCCTGTTCTTGACGATCCACAATGACGAATGCATGATCCACTTGAAGCCCGGCCTCCCGTGCGACTGTGATCGCCTTCAACAACGACCCGCCGCTCGTGAGGACATCGTCAACGATCAGTGCTCGATCGCCGGGATGTATGCTGCCTTCGATCAACTTTCCCAGGCCATGGTCTTTGGTCTGCTTGCGAACGACGAAAGTCCGCCAGAGACGCTGACGCTGGGCAGCGCAGGCGAAATCGGAAATGGTCACGGCAATCGGGATGGCTCCGAGTTCAAGGCCGCCCAGACAATCGAATTCGATGTCGGTGAGCGCCTCATAGGCGAGGTGGGCTGCTAGGCGACGCGCTTCTGGATGCGCCATAAGAGCGCGACAATCGACATAGAACGGGCTGATCTCACCGGATGCGAGCTTGAATCCCTTCTCACGATCCCATTTGAATGCCTGGGTATCATGGAACGCTTTGACCAATTGCTCTCGAACCTTCACGATGACTCCTCTCCGTTGTAGTGTTCGCTGGGTGTCGGCATTCTACATGGCCTGGGCGATTGCCGACAGACCTTTTCACCGATCCACTTGCGGAGTTTCTGTAGAGAAGCGCCGGATCTGCTCGGCTAACGTGTTCGCGACCAACTCAAGGTCAAATGGCCAGGCATAACGAAGTATCACGTCAGGATGTTTCGGCCGGAGATGGTTGAGAATTTCAGGTATCTCGATTTCCGAATGATAACCTCCTGGAGTAAACATGGTGGTTGTTACAGTGATTTCCGTGGCCCCTTGTCCAATGAGGTGCTCCGCTGCCTCCCTCAGGGTGGGAGCGCAGAATTCGTTGTAGGCGAGTGCGAACAAGCTGCCATTTAGTTGGGGCTGTAATCGCGCTGCAACGGCTTGAAGGCCGGATTGATAAGGATCGGTCGATGGCGTCCGCGGCCACCGGCGGATCTTCATATCCAATGCGAGTTCTTCAGCGGATGGCGGTTGTTTGGCTGCGCGGCGCTGGGCTTCCAGTTGTTTGAGCGTTGTCACTAGATCTTGCGGACAATCCTTTGGGATTCCGCCATGTCCCACCAGAATCACTCCTTGCTTTTTTGTCGGCATGAATCGTCCTACACTCGATGGGGAAGCATCAGCTCTTTCGGATACGGCTCAAGGTACACTTGGTCGCGAAGATAGGCGATCTCGAACATCCAGACGTACTGCCTAATCAGCATCAGCGGAACGAATAAGGGGATGAGCCCTCGGCGATAGCTATCGATCACGCCTAATAGCTCGACCTTTTCGTGCGGCTTCAATCGTGCCTTGAAGTCTCCCACAATGTGATGCAGCACGTTCACCTGTTTATGGACCGTTGCTTTCACAGCCAAGCATTCCATGAATATTGCACCGTACTTCGCCGTCAACTTCTTCGGTCGATGACGATCCGCTCGACTGATCAATCGGCCCATCGCTTCATAATGTGGTTGACTATGGGACGAGAGCAGATACTTGTGGATTCTGTGGAATCGTCTCAGCGTCTGACTGGTGAACTCATTCCGTATCAAATCCTGGAATCGACGATAGCAAAATACCCGTTCGATGAAGTTCTCTCTCAGCGCCGGGACGCAAAGCCGCCCTTCCTCTTCGACCGGAATCATCGGACACTGCTCCACAAAGACTTTGGCGAAGATCCCGATTCCATTCTGACGGGGCATCCGGTATTGATCATAAACATGGACTCGTTGGACGCCGCAACTGGGCGAGTTCTGCTTGAAGACATAGCCGGAGAGATCCAGCTTTTTCAATTCGGCAACCCGATCTTTTGCTGTGTTGGTGACAGCCTCCGTGTGGTCCTTCTCGCTCTGGATCGTGAGGAGTCGAGAACGGTGAGGATCACCGACCAACCGCATGGCTTCACGCGGGGTGCCGAGTCCCGCCTCAACCTCAGGACAGACCGGTACCCATTCCACGTAAGAACCCAGGACATCGGTCAAAAACCGGTCCCTCTTGTGTCCTCCGTCGAAACGAACTTCGTCACCGAGGAGACACCTGCTGATACCCAAGCGGATCGGACAAGCCGTCATTCCGTCAGCTAAGGTTTGTCCAGCCCCAAAATATTCCTGATATGCCTGGCGCATGATCCACGATGGGGTTGGATAATCAACTTCGACATGGCAACTACTCCGGCCCTGCTCGTCCGAGGAGGTCAGATGCGGTTCATGGATCCGATTCGCCTGCGCCATGGCAAGCTGTTCCGATCAGGATAGTTTGCAGCGCAGTCTCCAGGGTTGGATAGAGAAAGGTATAGCCTCCCGCCATTGCTTTCGCAGGAATCACGCGCTGGCCAGTGGTCATCATTGTCCCCAACTCGCCGAGTACAATGGTTAGGGCGGCTTCCGGAACGGGAAGCCAGGATGGTCTGTGAATTAGCCGCCCAAGCATCCCACAGAACGTCTTCATCGTCACAGGTTCCGGGGCCACCGCATTGATCGGACCGGAAACCGTTGTCGTGGTGAGAGCCCATTCTATCAGCCTGATGTGATCCTGTCTGTGGATCCACGAGACCCATTGGCTTCCCGGCATGATCGGACCGCCTGCAAATAATCGAAAGGGCAACAGCATCTTGGGCAAAGCCCCGCCGTCTTGTTCGAGTACCATACCGGTTCGTAGTATGACGACGCGCGCACCAAGCTCTCCAGCCCGAAGGGCCTCCGCTTCCCATGCGAGACAGAGATCAGCCAAGAAGCCCTGACCCTGCATCGCTCCTTCATCCAGACGGCGGTCGTCGCTTGCGCCGTAATACCCGATTCCGGACGCGCTCATGAATGTGAGAGGTTTCGTCGATCGGCGGGACAAGGCCTTGACCAACAAGCGAGTGGTGAGCACTCGACTGTCTGTGATGAGTTGCTTGCGCGAGTCCGTCCAGCGTGCGTCAGCAATAGGAGCACCGGCGAGATTAATGACCGCATCTGCTCCTTCAAAGGCCTGCTCCCAGGGCCCCGAGTCACGTGCGTTCCAATGTAACGACTGGACCTGTACGTCAGGTTGATGCGAAACCTGTCCTGTATGTCTGGTCAGAATAGTGACTCTGTGGCCTCTTTGGAATAGCGCGGCACACAATGCCCGACCAACGAACCCTGTTCCTCCGGTCACCACGATGTTCATGGGTCTATTTCCTGAGCCGCCGACCTGGCTGGTCAAACGAACGCACGAGGGCGCAACTCATTAATCATCCTGCTTGATCGGCCCGCGAACGCACCAAACCGGATAAGTATATAGCTTAGTGAGACTGAGCACGTTGCCGAGGAATGCGTCCACGTACCGTGCATATGATGGTTGATTGGCTTCCGGAACGACCGTCCAGTAGGACGTTGGCTGGATGTTCATGAATGGATGCCCCGGCGGGATATTGGGGATAGGGGAGTCTACTGCCGGCCCCACGAGACTGCGCATTTCAGCCGGCGCCGGCAGACGCCAGCCTCGCTGACCGCCCGTCGCTCTGGTAAGGCATGTGGCACGTGCTTCGTTCCATGTCACAGATGTTGTCATTGGGGAGAGCTCCCAGATGAGGCTTGTATCCTTATCGAGAACTGCCTCGTTGTTGAAGTCGGCCAAAATAACGAATCGCTGGGCCGCTGGATGCGCTTGTTGCCAATTCTTGATGATGGTGGCGATCACCTCTTCTTTTCCCTGCGTGTGAGACTTGATCTGCGTGTATGCCAGCAAGCAAAACGCACCTATCACGACTAGCGTGACGACAATTGCTCGCGACCTTGTCACTGGAGGTAGTCTCATACTGCTCTCGACCTTCAAGTGCATCCTACGCTCCGTGATGGAGGAGGAGCAACATTTCCCGAGTCGAACTTCCCCGCGCAGGCAAAAACACGTACAGGTAGTGAAAAGTACGGGAATAAGGGAAATGGCGAGAATTGGCAATTGCAACCCCTGGAAAAGACAGGGATTAAACGCTGACGATCCAATGAGATACCGGTTGGCATTCGCATATCGATTTGAGGTAACATAAGGGAGTGTAAAGAGTAGGTATCAGATCAACAACGATGACAGTTGGCTGACGAGTTTTCAATAAACTAAAAGGGAGGTCACACTATGGCAAGTGACAGAGGGTATGACATTTCGCAGTGGTACGATTCGAAGCCGTGGAAGATTGGGTGGGCGGCGATGCTGATGATGGGCATCTTTTGGGTCCTGTATCAACGGGCGTTTGGGTATTCGCACGGGTTGGATTCGATGACCCCGGAATTCGACTCCGTGTGGATGGGGCTGTGGCGGTTTAACATCGTCGCGAACGCC
>PHGD01000018.1 GCA_011090425.1 Nitrospira sp. LK70
GACCGATGCGCGTCACGGACGAACCGCCTCGCTCGTGCGGGTTGCGAATTTCCCCATCTTCAACGCCGCCCACCGTGCCGCCAGAGGGTTACGCAGCATAACGCCCACCGCCACCGAGGCCGCCACAATGGCGACCTCTTTTACCCATGAAGATCGTTCGCTCTCTTCGAGCATCGCGATTTCTTCTTTGAGCTTCTTTTCGAGCAATCCATATTGCTCAATCGCCTTGGCCTGGGCCTCAGACAGTTCCTCAAGCGCCTTGATCTCCTCGTTTGATTTCTCTGATAATCCCTTCATTTTTGCGTCTTTTTCCTTTAGGACCTTGATCAACTCGCCTCGATGCTGATGTTCCGCTTGCAGGCTTTTGACCCGAGCCATCATGGCCACGAATTCATCGCGATCCACGCAGACCTCGGGAGCGGCATAGGCCGGTGAGGCCATCAAGATTACCACACAGACGATTAGCATCCTCATGGCCGCAACCTCACTTTCACGCCGAGAACCTCCTGCGCTTCGGCGATCAACCCGACATCCGTCTGGGCCACATCTCGCACCTGCGCGATGATGTCCCGCGAGACCGGCGCTTGTCGCTCCAAGGCCTGGATTTGCGCGGTCAATCGGTCTGTGGTCTGCTGCATCTGCTCCCGCTGTTGTCGTAGCAACGCAATGATCCGCGTCAGTGAGTGATTGATCTGCTCCTGTGTTTGGATAATCCGCTCATCCGCTGCCGTCTCGCCGTTCGCTGCCGGAGCCAGCCGCTGGACAATCGGCGGCGAGGGCTGCACGAGTTGCATCACGAGGGCTCCGGCAAAGAAGCAAGCGAGCCCGATCGCCAACGCGGCCAGCCTGTGCGCTCGACCACTGGCCTGCATGACCATCCGCAGATCCTGATTGTGTTCAATGAGTTCCGTCATACCGTTCCTCCTTTCGATCTGTGATCATTCGCATATTATACCGATCAGAATGGCCGCGCCAATCCCCATTCCTCCGCCCCACGATTTCCTTGGATACTCAATTGCGGCATACCGTCCCCATCATTGAAGGAGATGTTCATGGCGAAATCGAAAGCCGAGCGAGGCCGGTTTTCCTCGCGCAAGAAGATGGACGTGGTGCCGCGCGTGTTGCGCGGTGACGATCTGGATCTGGTCTCGCGAGAAACAGGGATCACCGCCGCGAAGGTGTAGGCCCGCATCTTGTATCGTGCATGGCGCAGAAGTACGGATTCAGCTTTGCTATCCGACATCCCTAGTGGCCGCCACACCCTCCGGCCCTGCTTCCCCCTCGCGGCGGTCAACGCATTCCATAGCGGCCTCGCGTCTCACGCTGTTTCTCCCTCACTCGCAATAGACCTGCCCATTTCAAAAACGTAAAATAGCTTAGCGTCTCATTCGACACCAAGGGGCGTATCTTGATTTCCGTTGTTGTTGGCCTTCTCCTTGCTGCTGGGATTGCAGCTCTAGGCAAGTTCACACGCTTCGATGAAGACTGCGGCTTTTATTCCACTGTTCTCATCATCATCGCATCATATTATGTGCTGTTCGCAGTGTGAGGTGATTCAGGTCATGCTTTGGTCTGGGAACTGGTCATCGCCGTCGCGTTTTCGACAGTCGCAATACTCGGTGCCTTCTTTTCTCCCACGCTCGTGGGAACTGGAATCATTGCACACGGTCTCTTTGATGTTGTGCATAGCGTTATCATTGAAAATTCTGGCGTCCCGACCTGGTGGCCAAGCTTCTGTGCGAGTATTGATGTCTTATTGGGGCTTTGAGTGATTATCCTTACCCGTTCCCGACTCACATGCTCAATGCGCTAGAACTAAAAGTACCCCCGCTTGCGGTCGTATTCCTGTTCGGTACTCTGATGTGGCTCATCTCTGCCTATTCTGTGTTTACCATCGCACTGCCATGGCGCTCGGCGTTCGCCATTATTGCTTACACCGTGGGATTCGCGATCGTGTTGGCCGGCGTCGTGACGTTTCGTCGGGCAAAGACCACCGTCAATCCGCTCACACCGGAAGCGACCACGACCATGGTCATCTCGGGCATCTATCGCTTCACCCGTAACCCGATGTACCTGGGCTTCCTCTTTGTGCTTGCTGGGTGGGCGATTTATCTATCCGACGTACTGGCCTTCGCACTTCTTCCTCTGTTCGTCTGGTACATGAATCGTTTTCAAATCTTACCTGAGGAACGAGCCTTGGGCGCCAAATTCTCACATGCATTTACCGCATACAAGGGTTCTGCTCGTCGATGGTTATGATCGCGGTGCGTGGCAGGCAGCTTCGGTGCTTGCCTTCTCGTCCCGAAGCCTCGCAGAAGTGCGTTGCGGTGGGATATGGAGCCGGGTTCATGACTCATTTGGGGACCGATCTTGAATCGTGCATGGTGCAAGAATACAGATTCAGCTTTACCATCCGATATCCCCAGAAGCCGGTCCGCCCTCCGGCTCAATTTTCCCGCGAGCGATACTGCAGCTAGCTCGGCTTGTTGCATACCGGCGGAACCCACGGATAGAGGCGCGGAATCCAGATTGTCAGTGCCATCGCAACGGCCAGAGCGCAGATCGCACCAACAATAAATTGGGTCCAGGTGTTGGGCCGGATGGCCCCAAGAGACACAATGAGCAAAAGCATGGGAATGTCCAAGAAATGGGTGAAGGTGGGCACCTGTTCTTGCCGAGCACGGGTAAGCTCTGGCGTGGCGCGTCCCTGGACCAGTGCATCGTTCGTGAGACGACGGAGCCGCATGAAATAGAGTCGAGTGACCGTATTGCCTTCGATGAATTCAAACGCAAATAGAAAGATCATCCCCGCCAGCCAAGGCTGCTGTATGAATCCCCATCCACCCCAGACCTCTGCTGTCATCCATGCGCCTGAGACCAAGAGAATGATGGCGCCGGGTACCACAACTCCGTCATAGAACACGGCAATGTTGCGCACGGCCTCGGCGAAGAGCGCGAGGTCTCGAATTTGCCGTGACCGCAGATCAGCAATCCACACTCCAATCAGGCCTGCTCCAATGAGCATCAGGCCGACTAAATGTGCAAACCGGAGGATCGAATAGGTCACAGGCTCCTTCCTCATCTCCAAGCCTAAGAATATGCACTCGTTCATCTAAGAAAAGGAGGCTACGCAGAAAACAACGGGTGTGAAGCCGTTGAAGCCCGCACCGTCGCCGCGTCTCGACAAAAAAGAGGGTGGGGAGTTGCCTCCCCACCCCGCTTTCGATCCGCAACTCCCGAGCAGAGGCGATGACCTGCCTCTGCAGAAGCTCCCTTCCTATGGGTTTGTCACTTGTATGTGAACGCTGCCCGTATCAGTCATGGCAGGATTGATCGTGATCGTATAGGTGTCCGTTGTAGCCAATGTCACAGGATTCAGGTTGAAGCTCGCCGCTGAGCTCGTTGCCCCAGCCTGCAAGACGCCACTCGGCGTGTAGAGGTTCACCGTCACGTTGCCGAGTTTATTGTTCGTAACCTTGATCGTGACCTGTTGGTTTGCCGTGCCTGAAAACGTATAGCGACCGTTCTGGCCTGGTCGGCTGATCATAATCTGCCTCGGGGCGGCATTCGTCTTCAGCGAATCTGATACCTCCGTTGAGAGTGTCAACGTCATGTTACCAGTGTAGGTACTGCCTGGACGGACGAGGACGGTATAAGTACCGGTCGTAGGCAAGGGGTTTGGGATTTCGAGCGCCCCACCCGCCGTACCCACGGCAGTGGAGGCGAGAGTGGTGCCGTCCGGACTCATGAGCGAAATGGAGCTCGACGTAAGCCCCACAGCCGTGAGCCCCAGACTCACCCATTGCCCAGCGTGGCCATTGAACGTATACCGAGCCGTCTTGCCCGCCTTGTTGAGGCTGACCGGCACGGCGGTCCCATCGATTGCAATCGTACCGGTAACGGGAGAGGAAAGGGCCAACGTCATGCTGCCGGTATGGTTACCCACCGGGTCCACCACGATCGTGTACGTCCCAGTTTCAGGCAATGCCGTGGCCGGATCGAGGCTACCGCCGCTGGGACCAATCGTCGTGGACGCCAACTTGCTGCCATCCGGTTTCACCATCGACACGGTGCTGGATGCAATCGAAACTCCCGTGAGACCGAGATTGACCCACTGACCAGCCGTCCCGTTGAACGTATAGAGCGCTCGCTGGCCCGGGACGGTCAATGTCGGCGTCACCGCCACTTGATCGGTCATGATGGTACCGGCGAGATCCGGAGCATTATAAAGCGCAAGCTTCACATGGCCGGTGTAACTCAGTTCCGGATCGATCAGGATCGCATAGGTTCCGGACGTCGGAAGGACTTGCGCGTCGGCCACGGCACCTGCGTGTGCGAAGGAGGTGGGCTGGCCCAGGAGATTTCCATCCGGTTTGAGGATGGAGACGTACCCACTCCGGATTGTCACATCACTCAATTGTAAGCTGACCGCTTGGCCGCTGGTACCAGAAAACGTGTAACGGGCATTCTGTCCGCTTCGGCTGATGGCAATCGACACCGCCGAGCCCTGAGGGACGATTTCTCCGCTCAGCTCGCTGGAAACCGTGATCGTGAAACTCCCAGTATAGGTACCGAGCGGGTCGAAGAAAATCGTGTAGGTCCCCGTCGTCGGCAATTCCACAAGATCCACGCTACTGCCGTTCATCTCGCTGGAAGAGATGGTCGCCCCTGAATCAGCCGTAAATTGGTACGCTGTCATCGATGTCAGGACCTGCGTCTGTGAGGAGAGTGGCCGCTCGCCCATGGTCGCATAATAGTTCCTGACTGCAGTAGGCTGTCTGGCAATCAATCCGCCATCCGGCCCATAAACCGACACCTGGAACTGTGTGAGCGTGACACCGCTGAAACCAAGATTGATTCGTTGGCCAGCCGTACCTGGAAAGGTCATTACACCTTTCTTGTTCGGAGTGGAAATCTTTACCGTAACCGGGTCGCCTCCGACAGTGATCCGACCGTCATATTCGATGTCTGCTGCCACGACGCCTGGCGGTGGGGCGGTATCTCCGGCGTAACTCTTGTCAGTGGCAGTACTGGAAATGATTCCTGTTGACCCAAGCACAACCGTTACTGTTGCCACTCCTACCCGGCACTTCACCCACGGCCATAGGCTGTACATAGTCGCTCCTCCTAATTATAAAAACCGCCGGCTCTTGGTGGTTGCTACCTCGTTTGAGTTTGCTTTGCGACGCTGGGTTAACGCGCGGACTCTACCCTTTTTCATGTCTGTGGCGCAATCCCCCTAGGCACCATTTAGACGATTATCTGTATGATCCCCCCCAACTGGGGGATTAGGCGATCCAAAGCCGAATTGCCCATTAAATATGAGGAAATATGTGGAGTTAGCCAAGCAAACAAGAGGGCTAGACGTGCCGGCGGCAAAAAAAGAGGGTGAGGAGTTGCCTCCCCACCCTGTCTTACAACTCACCGAAAGCTTCTCAGAGACTACTCGGCCTTACAGAAGCTCCGTTCATAGTTAATGATCGTCCAGGCTTCTTCTTCCGTGATCGCGGCGGGGATCAAGGAAACCATGCCCGTTCCGGCGCTGCCATTCTTAATGACCCAGAAGAGTTCACCGTCTTTCCGTTTCTTGTGGAATTTGCAATTGGTGAAATCCCGCGGGCTTGGGTTCAGGATCTTCCCGGCTTCGCCCTGACCATCCCCGGCCTTGCCATGACAATTGAAGCAGGTGCCCTTTCCTTCGTATAGCGCCTTACCCTTGGCGATACTCTCCGGGCTGGAAGCGACCGGATTCTTCAGAGCTTTTGCGTCCGCTGCTTGATCGGGCGGAACACGAGGCTTCAAAGGATCTTTTTCCTCAGCCCCCACTACCGAGACCGAGAGAAAGACAACTGCTGCAGTGACTCCTAAAAGCTTGGACAGATACCCCATCACACATCCTCCTTTGTATTGAACATACCGAGCCTGAATCACACTCCAGGCGGCCGACTTGTCTTCATGATTTTCAAGAGCCAAGTAAAACGCACGAACTATACCAACGCCTCTGAATTCCTGTCAAGAAAACATCCCTGGCTCCATCACTCATCTACTCATCCCTTTTCTTGTTACGTAATGAGAGATCAAACCTCATGCCGACACCGACTCAAAAAGACGCAAGAAAATGTCGGCACTTATATTGACAACGATACAATCTAAGAATCAAAGTTCCGCCGAGGCGACGCTTGATCGGATTAATCGCAGATTAGGACCGGAAGGTAAGCACGGACAGCTTGACCGAATGTGATGGGAGGGGCGTGGTCCTATCGTTTCAACACAATGTCTCTGGCAACTTTGCCACTCGGTCCGAAGGGCTTTTGAGGTTTGCCGTTTAACTCGGCCTTCACTCCTCCGGCGTTTCCAAGGGTTAAGATGAATTGGTCCTGTCCTTTCCAATGGGCTTTTTCGCCTGGTCGTAGCAACGACTCCTGAGGACTCCCGTTATCGATCTGCACGACGACCCAGCTCAATTCTGTCGCTTCCAAGTCCAGTACCAGCTGACCGTCCCCAAAACGCTCCGTTGCGTTCAGACCGATGCCGGCTAACGGGCCATCACTGCCGGGAGAGGCCGGCGTCGCCGGAGAAACCGTTTCCGGCTCTGATCGAGAGGCTGTGCCAACAGGGGTGCCAGGTTCCTGTCTCGGTGAGGCCTCGGTCGGTCTTGCCGATCCGGCTGGTGTTTCTGTCGGCTTCAGAACCTCTGCCGTACGTTCAGGATCACGGGCCGCTGAGGCTGGAACCTCTTTCGTCGCTTGAGTCGTGCGTTTCGTCGCAGGCCCTTGTTCATGAGCCCCACGCCGAAAGACTGACGATTGCTCTCGACTGAGAAGAAAGATCAGCGTCAGTACGGCGAGACTGATGGCAATCGTCACCGCTTTTCGATTGGACTGACGCTTACGGTCTTCTTCAATCTGTCGCACCTTGAGTCGTTCACGCTCGTCCTGCTTCTCGTAAAAGGAGCCCGCCGATTGGATAAAGCGGTGAATCGCATCTTCCTCATCCAAGCCCAGCGATCGAGCATAGGAACGCACAAACCCCTTGGCGAAGACTTGGTCGGGTAACTTGGCGAAATTACCATCCTCGAGCGCCTTAACGAAATCCGTACGAATGCGAGTTTTCGACGCCACCTCATCAACAGTCAACCCTTTGGTCTCTCGGACTTGCCTGAAGAATTCGCCGACCGACTCCATAAGTCTCCTACTTCAATCGGGCCAAGAGTTCCGCTGCCGCTCCCGCCAGCTCTCCACCTTTATCCAAGGTGGCCACCTTCTTCAAAGTTTCCCGCGCTCTGTTCGTATAACCCAATTTATAATACACCCGACCAAGCTCAAGATGAGTCATTGCGGGCGGAACGCTTGGAGGGCTTGCCGACGCCGCATCTTCCAGCGCCTCCATGGAACCCTGAAGATCGCCCTGGTGGGCCAGTGCGCGACCGAGATGATATCGAGCCAAGTCCGGTGTCGGATAGAGAGGATTCGCCAGAGCCTGCCGATAGGATTGGATCGCCTCGTCCCACCGATCCTGATTGGCCAGAACTTGCCCCAAATACGTATGCGCTTCAGAATAGGTTTCATCGATCTTGATCGCCGCCCGGAATTGCTCTTCTGCGTGGGACAACTTGCCCTGCAAGGCATACACATGTCCCAGTGCGTACCGTGCCTCCTTATTGGCCGGATTCAACTGGACTGACTTCTGGAACGAGACAAAAGCCTTTTGGCGATCTCCGGGGAGGCTGGCGACACCCTCCTGGTAATGCCCTTGTGATTTTTGCAGCACTTCCTTGTCGTTCGCACAGCCTCCCAACATACTTATGAGTCCTAAACACACCAGGAGACAGTAGTCTCGTCGCCGATGGAACCACTGATCGCGACTGGTCATTGAACATCCTCAAAGTGCGTGAGCCGTTTAAACTCGGCGAATCGAGCCTGAATCTCTTTGTAATCCAGGATGCGCAATCGGTCAAGACTAAAGGATTCTACGGTAAATGACGCCATCACGCTCCCAAAGATGATGGCCTGTCTCATGGCCTCCGGAGACCGGTTTCCTGTCGCCGCCAAGTAGCCCAGAAATCCCCCGGCGAAGGTATCGCCGGCACCGGTCGGATCGCGGACGTCTTCGAGCGGAAAAGCCGGTGCGCCGAAAATCTGCTTTTCGTTGAACATGAGCACGCCATACTCGCCCCGCTTGACGATGAGATGCTTGGGTCCTCGTGAAAGTACGAGCTTCGCCACTCTCACCAGGTTGGAATCCTGTCCGAGTGCGCGCGCCTCACCGTCGTTGATGATCAGAATGTCCACCTTCTCCAACACCTTCCAAAGCGCCTCGCGCTGGCCGTTGATCCAGAAATTCATCGTGTCGCAGGCTACTAATGCGGGGCGTTTCACCTTGTGCAGAACGTCGAGCTGAAGCTCCGGATGGATGTTGCCCAAGAACAGCACGTCCGGCGCGCGATAGGCCTCCGGGATCTGAGGGCGAAAGGTTTCGAACACATTGAGCTGCGTGTCCAAGGTATGGGCTTCGTTCAACTGGTGCGTGTATTCCCCCTTCCAGCGAAAGGTCGCCCCTGGGCGGCGCTCCAAACCGGTGAGATCGATCCCACGGTTCTTGAGGAACGCGATATGCTGGTGAGGGAAATCCTCTCCAACCACGGCAATGAGTGCGACCGAGGTGAAGAAGCTGGCCGCCGTTGAGAAATACGTGGCCGACCCTCCAAGAATCTCGGTTCCTTCTCCGAAAGGGGTCTTGACCGTATCGAGTGCAACCGATCCCACGACCAACAGTTTCCCCATGACTAACGGACTCCTTTCTTCGTTGTCAGCGCACGGTCAATCAGCGCGGCGAGCTTCTTGCGAACCGCCGTAGGGATTCGGTTCGGCGCCGTCAGAATGGCATTGTCCAATGCCCGATGACAGAGGCAGTCTCTTTGATCGACGAAGGACGGTATCACCGCGCGGAGTATCTGTTTGGCTAGAGCCACGTTCCGATGAAGCGTCCCCAATACCGCTTCCACCGTGACCGCCTCTTCCGTTTCATGCCAGCAGTCGTAATCGGTCACCAGCGCCAAGGTCGCGTAACAGAGCTCCGCCTCACGCGCCAATTTTGCTTCCGGCATGTTGGTCATGCCGATCACATCGACGCCCCATTGCCGGTAGAGTCGTGATTCCGCTTTCGTCGAAAACTGCGGCCCCTCCATGCAGAGATAGGTCCCGCTGCGATGCAACTTGGCGCCGACCCTTTCTCCAGCCTCCAGAAGCGCCTGTCCGAGTTCGGCACAAATCGGCTCGCCGAAGGCGACATGCGCTACGACTCCGTTGTCAAAAAATGTCGAGACGCGCCGCTTTGTGAGGTCGATGAACTGGTCAGGCACAACGACGTCGCCCGGGTGGATCGATTCCTTCATGCTGCCGACCGCGCTGATCGAAATCACATGAGACACTCCCAGAGACTTGAGCGCAAAAACGTTCGCGCGGTAGTTGATCCCGCTCGGATTCAACAAATGCCCTCGTCCATGCCGTGAAAGAAATGCGACGCGAATTCCATCTAACAAGCCCACGGTGATCGCATCGGAAGGAGCCCCGAAGGGTGTACGGACTCGGATGGACCGAGCGGAAGTGAGCCCTTCAATATCATACAGCCCGCTTCCTCCGATCACCCCGACGGTCACGCGCTCATCTTGCCTTTTTCTCTTCATGCAGATCCTTTCCTAAGGGCCAGCTGCAACGCCGCAGGCTGTTTCTGTTGCCCAAGATCCCCCACAAATTGGTCGATGAGTGCGATTACTCGTTCCGCCGTCCGCTCATACGGCTCGCCATCCTCGATCGACAGCCACACAACTCCCGCTTCGCTTCGAAACCAGGTCATCTGCCGTTTCGCAAAACGTCTCGTGTCTCGCTTGAACCGACGCACCATTTCGTCGTAATCACACTCACTTGCCAAATGAGCTCCGACCTGGCGATAGCCGAGACCTTTCATCGAACCGAGCTCGCGTCCGTATCCCTGACCGAGCAATAATCGAGTCTCTTCTATCATTCCATGAGTCAGCTGCCAATCGATTCGTTCTTCAATCCTTCGATATAGGGTCTCTTTCCTTCGCTCAAGGCCTATCAGAAGAGCGGAAAACGGAGTCTCAAGAAACCCGTGTTCGGCTTGCATGGTCGACAGTGGACGTCCGGATAGCCGAAAGACCTCCAAGGCCCGCATGACCTTGGATTCATCATTCGGATGCAGCCGTGCTGCCGTTTCAGGATCAACTCGCATCAGCTCTGCATAGAGGCCACCTCGTCCCCACTCGATTCGTGACTTCTTGAGGTCTTCCCTCACCTGAGGATCGGCCTGGGGCGCTGGACATAATCCTCTCACCAAGGTTCGGATATACAACCCCGTTCCCCCCACCACAAACGGCAACCGCCCTTCGCTGTATAGGCGTTCGATTTCCACCATCGCGGCTCGCCGATACCAACCGGCGTTGAAGTTGTCGCTGGGGTCGACCAAATCGATAAGACGGTGCGGCACCGCTTGACGCTCCTTGGCGGTTGGCTTATCCGTTCCGATGTCCATCCCACGATACACTTGACGGGAATCCGCCGCCAGCACCTCGGTCTCAAAGTATTTGGCCACTTGTATTCCAATCCGACTTTTACCAACGGCCGTCGGACCGAGCAGCACGACGAGAGGACGGTAGTGGAACAACTGCTCTGATCGCATGTCACGTGAACGCTGCCGAGTCGATGATGTATCTATCTGCCGAGACCAAATCTCTCCATCGAATATCCGTAGCCTCCGCCTGAATCATCAGCTACCAGCCGGCTCGTCCGAACATTTTCTCCAGGTCTGTGATGCCGAGTCGGAACGACGTTCTCCGCCCGTGTGGACAAGTTGTGATCTCCCCTTCGGTACGCCAGTCCTCAAGCAGAGCCTTGATTTCTTCGGGTTTCATCGAGCGACCGGCCCGAACCGCCCCGTGGCACGCCAACGAAGCCAGGACCAACCGCACTCGTGCCTCCAGACTCGATGCACTGTCCCATTGCGTGAGATCATCCATGAGATCCTGCAGAAACGTGGTCGGATCGATCTTGCCCAGACCGACCGGAATCGCTCTGATCAAGACGGTTGAGGAGCCAAATGGTTCTATTTCCATCCCCAGTTGCTGCAGATCATTTTGGTAACGTTGAAGCAAGGCCGCCTGAGGTGGCGACAGTTCCACCGGATCGGGAATCAACAGAGGCTGGGCCTGGATACCACGGGTGGCCCAAGCTCGATGCAGTCGTTCAAACAGCACCCGTTCGTGAGCCGTGTGTTGATCGATCACCGTCAAATCCCCCCCGACTTGAGCGATGAGGAATGTCCGATTGATCTGCCCCAGCGCAGTCACCTCAGCTGAAGGCACTTGAACGTAGGGCTCCGTCGCTTCGCTCACCAACGGCAATTGAGTCTTAGGACCGGGCTGTAGGGGAGCCGATCCCGCTTCAATGGATTCGGATGCGGGAAGAGTTGTCACGAGAGAATCCAAGGCCCGTCGCACGGAGGGTTCTATGGGCGGAGTCTTCCCAAGTTCATCCGCCTTCCCGCCACTCAAGGCATGGCGCACCGCTCGCCGTACGAGTTGGTGAATCAAGTCATTGTCCGAAAATCTGACTTCCCGCTTGGTCGGATGGACATTGACATCGAGGCGGTCTGGATCAATTTCCAGAAACAACACGAATCGCGGTTGGCTCCCCTTGGCGAGGAATGAACTATACCCTTCCCCAACGGCATGAGAGATTGCGGCGTTGCGCACAGGACGACGGTTTACGAACAACTCTTGCGGTATGCGAGCGGATTTTGCATGAACCGCATCGACGATGTACCCCCTGACACAGGCTCCAGGGAGCGAGGCCTTGATCCGAAGACATTGGTCGAGAAAGGTGCGTCGATAGACCTGGGCGATCCGATCATCCTCCGACGGCGCGGACGGGTAATTGAAGATCTCCTCGCCATTGTGCGTCAAACGAAAATGGACTGACGGCCAGGCGAGTGATGTCTGTTGTACGACCCGACTGACATGCAAGAACTCCGTGAGCGTCGACTTCAGGAACTTCTTCCTGGCCGGCTGATTGTGGAACAGCTCTGCAACCTCGATGCGTGTTCCCGTGATCGGAGGAGCTTCGGTGATCCTCTCGACCGCTCCCCCGACGACTTCCAACTCGGTCCCTACTTCGGCGAAACGAGTCGCCGTCATCAAGCGAACATGGGCGACAGCAGCGATGCTCGGCAAGGCTTCGCCACGAAAACCCATCGTTCGGATGGACCAGAGATCCAGATCGGACCGGAGCTTGCTCGTGGCATGCCGCTGAAAAGCGTACGGGGCATCTTCCCGACTCATGCCCTCCCCGTCATCGCTCACCCGAATCAAGACAAGCCCTCCGTCCCTCACGTCGATCGTGACGCACCGACTCCCCGCATCGAGACTGTTTTCGATGAGCTCTTTGACAACCGTCGCCGGACGTTCGACCACCTCTCCCGCTGCAATGCGCGCGATGACCTCTTCGGGAAGAATACAGATCTTGCCACTACCGTCGGCTCTCAGCACGACACGATGCTCCTCATGAGCGAGAAGGCGGTGATGGGGCAGGGCGTCGCGCCACGGCGACGATCATCGGATCTCGGCCAATTTATACTTTGCCAACTTCGATTCGTCCGATGAGGGAAACTCTTCAAGCACTCGCTTCAGATTCTTTCTCGACCGACCGAGATCGCCGGTCTCGGCAGTCGCCAGACCAAGCTTATACAGCGCCGCGGGAACCTTTTCGTTTCCTGGATATTCCGTCACGAGAGAGTCGAAGGTTTGGATGGCCCGCCCATAGTCTTTCAAGTTGTAATACGATTCTCCCAGCCAATATTGAGCGTTCGGAGTCAGAGACGTCCCGGGAAAATCCTTGATGAACCGTTGGAACCCTGCGACCGCAAGCTCGTATTTCCCGCTGAGATAATCATTATAGGCCAGATTGAAAGCGGAGGTCGGCGTGATCCCGGATACCGCCGCCGTCGGCTCTACCGATGGAGTCTGTTTGACAGGCCTCGATGCACGAGACTCTATCGAGGAATCCGGCTTGGCAGATGCCTGACCGGCAGCCTCTTCCAGCTTTGCCAACCGGCTTTCAAGTTTTTGAAAGCGTGCCGTCAGGTCATCGAATCGCGGTTTCGCAGAATCCGTGTCCTTGCTCCGCTCTACGGCATCCAATCGCCGCATCGCGGCATCCACCCGTTGATGATCCTGGTCCTGCGTTCGCGAGATGGTCGAAATCTGATGGCGCATTTCGAGAAAATCGGCATGCTTGGCACAGCCAACTAGCAGGATCGTCGATGCCAACAATCCCCAGGGCGTAGAACAGGACACGAGTGTACGGACACACATGGTGTTACCGCAGCTCCTTGAGTTGAGCCAGTTTGTCCGAGGCTTTTCCTGCCTCAGCAGTTTTCGGGTAGAGCGTGACTACTTGCTTAAAGGCGGACGACGCTCGCTTCCTATCTTTTAGCGCCAGGTACGCATAGCCTTTCCTTAAGATTGCAGCAGGCACCTTTTCGCTGCCGGGATAATCGATCTCCACCTTATCGTAGGCATCGATCGCTCTCTGGAACTCCTTCTTGCCGAAGTGCGACTCCCCCAGCCAAAAGCGGGCATTCGGCGCGAGGTTAGAGTTTGGATAGTCATCGAGAAATCCTGCAAATCCTTGCCGCGCCCCTTCCAAGTCCCCGTCCCGAAACAAGCCTAACACCTGCTCATAGCGAACCCGATCAGGTGGATCGGGGCTGGCCTGAACCGGTTCAAATTTCGGTGATTCTTGGGGAGGAACGATCGTTGTCGCACCTCCCGTCGTCTCCGGCCCAACGGACAGCCTTGAGGTTTCCCCTCCATCCTGCACGGGTTCATTCGACCCCACAGCAGACTGTTGCACCGGTTTGTGAACCTGTTGCAGAGGAGCAGACCTATTTGATACCTGCTCAAGACTTTTCGCCAAGGCATCGATTCGACTGTCCTGCTCGTCAAGGCGAGCCGTAGCTTTTTTCCCGACCGCTTCAAGCGCCTTCGTGATGGACATCACACTTCGGTTGACTTCCTCCGCATGGGTCACCCTCATTTTTGAATCGGCATCTATTCTCGATGTGAGCTGCTTCGCGGTTTGCTCCTGTTCACCCACGCGATCATTTAGACCGGTCAGCGCCTCCCGAAACCCCGTCAGCGCCTGATTGAATTGGGTGAACTTTTGAGAGCTCTGCTCGATCTTATTCTGGTGCTCCGTCAATTCCTTTTGGTGCCCTTCCAGCTTGACATCGACGCGTTTTGCCAACCCCTCGTTCGTGCGTTGGACGACGTCAATGACCTCTTTCTTCAAATTCTCCATGGCCTTCGAGAGCTCGTCCAGCCGGGCCGACACCTTCGCGTCCTGCGTCTCGAAGCTCTTCTGCATCCACAGATAACGCGTGCTGCTGTCGGATTCCAGCTTGGCCGCCAACTGTTCCAGTTTTTTTGTCTGCTGCTCCAACTGGGCTGACCGATGCTTAAAATCTTCCTGTTTGCTCTGGAGTTCTCGTGCCTGATGCAGAGCCTTGTCAAGCTCTCCTCGCAGCTGCGGCAATTCATGTTCGCGCAAGGTCGAAATTTCCTGGTTCTGCCTGGCCCTTGTCTGGGACAGCTGTTGCTGAAGATCTTTTTCGGCTTTTTTCAGGTCGGACTGCTGCGCGACACACCCGGGCAAAAGAAGACAACCCACAACTAGGCCGAGAAGCATCCCATATCTTATTCGTAGTTGAGGCGTCATGTCCTGAGCTCCGAACGACCACCGACAATCGGGGCTCGTTCAGGCGAACGGCTCTGCCATCGCATTACTTCCCTGTCTTAACAACGAGATGTCCACGGCGATTCTGCGAGTAACAAGATTCCGTATGTTCCGTGCAGAATGGCCGTTCTTTGCCGTAGGAAACGACCGACAAATGAGTAGGGACCACTCCCAGTTCAACGAGATAATTCCGAACGGCCTTCGCGCGCTTTTCACCCAGCACCAAATTATAGGCTGATGTGCCCCGCTCGTCACAATGTCCTTCGATTTTCAGTTGCGCGTACGGATTCGATCTGGCCCATTCCGCATTGCCGGAAAGGGCATGGCGTCCCTCATCGCTGATCGAAAAGCTATCGTACGCGAAAAAGACATCCCGAAGTCCGGCTGCCACGGACGCCACCTGCTCCGCTCGAATTTCAGCCAACTGGCGAGCGGCCGCGCCGGAATCTGCTTTTGCGATCACCCCGTTGGCGCGGCCGGCACCGCCTTGACTACCTGCATTGCCGCCAAGCCGCTCTTCGGAAGGATTGCGATCCAATCCTCGTAGGCTATTCGCATCCTCACGCCCGGAGAACGACGTATCGGGAAAACTTGGACTGGTCCCTTCTTTGGCCCCTCCCTTAGCCATCTCCCCTCTGGCCATCTCTTCTTGCAAAGCCTGGGTATCTCCTCCTGATCGGACCGACTTCTTCGAACAGGCTGGAATTCCCAGCACGATGATACCAAGAATCAACGGCAAGCAGCTGGCTGGCGACGTTTTCATTAGCTTTCTTCCCTCCTATGAAATATCGTCCCTTTTCTTACAGCGAAGGACGATTGCCGTCAATGCCTTCCTGGATATTTACGAGGCTGGAGACCAGGACGGTGCGCTATTGTGAGTCCCGATAAATGTAATGCGCTCGAGATCTTTACCGTCCGCATTGATCATGTAGATCTGACTCTTCCCATCCACCGTCGAGCTGAAGACAAGATGCCGACCATCCGGAGACCAGGACGGAGAATCATCCACTCCCAGTCCTGTGGTTAATTGAAGATGTTTTTGGCCATCAGGGGTGATCACACACAGTTTGTACTCTTTCTTGGAAGTCCTGCACACGTAGGCGATCCAATTTCCTCGAGGAGACCAGGCCGGCGCCGCGTTGTAGTCTCCGTCGAACGTCAAGCGACGCACGTTCGATCCATCCGCACTCATAAGGAAAATTTGTGGTCCGCCGCCTCGATCGGACGTAAACGCAATCTCGCGCCCCGAGGGAGACCACGAGGGAGATAAGTCCCCGGCCGCATTCGTGGTGAGTCTCTGCACGGCTTTCGTGCGGGTATCCAACCGGTATAACTCGGCGTTTCCTTCATGGCTTGAGGCGTAGGCCAGCGCATTCCCATCGGGAGAGAAAACCGGAGTGATGTTCAACCCTCCTTGCGCGACGAGTGTCCACCGTTTTCCTGTGGCAAGCTCGATCATGTCGATATCCTGCGTGTTCCGATTACGGTACGTCGTGAAAACCAAAAACCGTCGGTCCGGCGACCAACGAGGCATCAGGTTCAAGAACCCGTCGGCAGTCAACTGACGAGGATCGTATCCATCGTAATCCATCACGAATAACTCGCGAGCCGTTCCCAGCTCCGAGACATAGGCGATCTTCGTCCGGGCGATTCCCGGTTCTCCCGTATAGCGAAAGACCAACTCATCGGCAAAACGATGGGCCATGAGGCGGACAACCGATGTCGAGCCGACATATCGCTTCCCCCCCACGACTTCATTACTGCCCGTATCATACACGTACCCATCCATACTGAGATCGGCGTCCTTACTACCATTCTTGATTCCTGCCTTACCCCAGACGATGACCGACACCCCGTTCTCGGCGGCTTGTTTGAAGGAAGCATCAGGCTCTGCCCCGAGCTGAGCGACCTTGATGCCAAGACTCGGCAAATCGACAAGCGCGAAGACCTGCGAGCGTCGTACGTCCGCCTTGAGTACCTCTTCGATACGCGTACCCAGCTTCACGCGTCCCTCGGGTGACTCCGATCCACCCACGTTTTCAATCGCGGCGATCCCTAGTGGAATCCTCTTAAAATCCGGTCTGGTTGCTTCAAGAAAGACGTCGGCGGCACCGGATTCAATGATCCAAGCGACGCCGATCGACACACTCAGGATGACAAACACAACAGCTCGGAAGGTCATGGGCTATCCTTGCGGCTCTCCGACGGTAAAAGTGAAGTGGGCGTCAAAATACGGATCACCGATGTCAGACGGAAACATGGGCAATGGGTTTGCACTGAGAACCGCTCGTTTCCCGGCTAAATCATAGTACTCGTTTCCTGAGGATTGCTCGATCGTCACACCGGTGACCGAGCCGTTCTTATGAAGTCTGAACTGCACGACAACGACGTAGGCTTGGCTGGTCAGATCCAGAGGCGGAGCATTCCAAGAATTACTGATTCGCTGTCGCACAAGGGCAAGATACGCACTGGATCCCTGAGTCATCCCTGAAACCTTCAATCTGGTGTCGACAGCCTTGACGTTCTGGACCTTTGCTTCAACTTGAGGGGCAGGTCTTGACGATATTTCCACCGGCGGAGCCGCTTTGGGCACCTCAAGCTTTTTGATCTTCTTCAGTTCCTCATCCAGTTCCTTCGCCACATCTTCGGTCAGGGAGGAGGGTTGAGCCGATGCAACCAGCCTCTTAGGGAGTGTTTCCTTGGTTTCCGTGAGGACCGGTACATCGGGCAGCTTCATCACCGGCGCTTTCCTTGGCTTGTCCTCCGGGCTCATGTCGCCGCGCTTCGGGGCATCCGGCGGTAACTCAATATCTTTCATGATATCGCGCATGAGATCATTCGACGATTTTGCTGGAGTGACCGGAGGAGGAGCTGGTGCGGACGTCACGGGCGGAAGAGACACAGCCGCCACTTTCACGGGAGGAGCGGATTTGGGTTGATCAACAGGTTTGAGCGGTTCAACAGGTTTAGAGTGCTCAATGGGCTTGGGCTGCTCGATGGCTTTCGCGACGGCTTTGGATTGCTCGATAGGCTTAGTCTGCCGTATCGGCTTGGGTGGTTCAACCTCTGCTTTAATCGTCTGACTTTTCGGCGGTTCAACAGCCTTTTCAGGAAGCGTCGGTAGACTTGCGAGGGAAATCTCAATGGACGCCAAGGGCCGTTCGCCATGTCGTGGCAGTCGAACCCAGCCCACCATCGCCAGTATGCCGACATGCAGCACCAGAGAGACGACGACGGCAACGCTTAAGCGGCGAGTCAGCGTCGCCTGCCATTCATCATCCGAGACCATGCCGGCCGATGCCCAAGCCTGCACTGTGGACCTTATCCTACTGGTTGCGTTGGGATGGCGTATCCTCACTGACGCGTTCAGGTCCGGTAGGATCAGTCACCATGCCGAGTTTTTCGATACCTGCCTTCTTGACTCCATCCATCACCTGAACCACAATTCCATAGGGCACGTCGCGGTCGGCGCGTAAATACAATGAGACATCGGTATGCTCTTCCTTCATCACGCGCAGCTTCAGCTCCAGCTGAGCCACGCTCACCTGATCTTTGTCGAGATACAGACGTTGATCCTTTTCGATCGTCAACACTGCCCGAATCTCGGGCTTGATCGTATTCGACGCTGAAGCAGGCAACTTGATGTCCATGCCTCGATAGAGCATCGGTGCCGTGACCATAAAGATCACCAGGAGCACCAGCACAACGTCCACGAGCGGAATCACGTTGATCTCCGCTAAAAATCGACGCTGCCTCGTCTCAAAGATCATCCCTTCACTCCAACGGGAACCGGAACGATAGGTCTCGTTTGGGTTGGGATCAAAGCGAGGAGCTCTACCACGACCGAATCCATGTGCATTGCGGCCCGCCTGATACGTACGAGAAAATAATTATAAGCGATGACGGCAGGAATCGCGGCAAACAATCCGGCTGCGGTCGCGATCAAAGCTTCGGAGACGCCGGGAGCCACAGCCGCAATGCTGGCTGTGCCTTGCGTGCCGATTTCCCGGAATGAGTCGATAATACCCATCACCGTTCCCAAGAGGCCCACGAACGGACAGATATTTCCGGTCGTCGCAAGAAACGGGAGAAACGATTCCAGCCTGGCGATTTGACTTTGAGCAAGATGGGCCGCCGTCCGCTCCATCACATGTCGATCATACGCGACGGAACCGTTTTCATTCACCTCGGTGGGAATGTAGCCGATCCGTTGAATCACGGCATGAAAAATCTTCGCGCAGGGACTCCCAATCGTCTGCTGCGCATGCCGAGTGACTTCCTCCACATCTCTGGCCCGCAGCAACAGGGTCATGAAATGACGATCTTTTGCATCAGCGGTGCGAAATACGGCCAATTTGTAGAAGATGATGGCCCATGACGTGATCGAAAAGCAGATCAGGAGCAAGAGAACCACTTTGGACACGATCCCGAGCGACAGAACGACTCCTAGTGGGCCGGTTTGAAACATACGAGTCTTTACTCTCCCTCCTCAGCATTCATAATTACTTGGCAAAGTGGAGTGTACCAAACTCTGAAGATAATGGCGGGGCCGACGGGATTTGAACCCGCGACCTCCAGATTGACAATCTGGCGTCCTAACCAGGCTGAACGACGGCCCCGCAAAACCTATCTCTGGCAGAACAGCAGCACGATAAGACGAAATCGTTGGTCGCCGATCAATTCCCGCGTGTAGGAACAGGCTCTCCGCCCGGCAAGCTCACTTCCTGTCTCTGCGTACCGAATATCTCCGAGTGGTAGGCGGAACAGGGATTGAACCTGTGACCTCTGCCTTGTAAGGGCAGCGCTCTCCCAACTGAGCTATCCGCCCGATTTTCTTAGCAACCTGCGCGGAGCCTATCAAGTCCGTGCTTTCTTGTCAACGTGTTTGCGCACTGTCGTCCGGTTTCGCAATATCCCGGTTCCTAAACGATGGCCGCTTCTTCGAATTTTCCACGCGTGTCCGCCGCTGGCCCGACTGCCGTGGGAAATATCGGCGATGGATTTGTTTCAACCGGCTGCTTTCCACATGCGTATAGATTTGAGTCGTCGCGATATCTGCATGCCCCAACATGGATTGAACGACTCGTAGGTCGGCCCCCCCTTCCAGCAGATGCGTGGCAAAAGAATGCCGCAGCATGTGCGGCGAGATCGGCTTGGAAATACCGGCGCGCCGTGCTCGGTGCAGCAGCAGCTTCCAAAATCCCTGTCTGGTCAGCCCTCGCCCTCGCCGACTGATGAACAGGACGCGGGACGATCGCTGTTTGAGCAGAGTCGGTCTACCATGTTCCAAGTACTCAACCAACATCTTGCCCGCAGTCTGTCCGATCGGGACGATTCGCTCCTTGGCACCTTTTCCCACGACTCGTACACAGCCCAGATTCACGTCGATCTGCGACAGGGTGAGCCCGACAAGCTCCGACACTCGAAGACCAGCCGCATACAGCAATTCCAGCATCACGCGGTCGCGTTGATCCTCGGCATGATCGCGAACCGGCAGTTCCAGCAACGCCGTCACTTCTTGATGCGTCAGCGTCTTCGGAAATCGGACCGACCGACGAACCGCCGTCATGTCACGGAGCGGGCTCGTCTCCAGGAGGTTTTCTCGAACCAGAAAGCGATACCACCCTCGCATCGCAGAGACTAGGCGGGTAATCGATGAAGCCGCGAGGACCTCCTGCTTGAGCGATGCAAGAAAGGATCGTATCGTCCGCGGTGGAACGGAGTCTCCCATGCTGAGCTGATGCTGCCTCAAGTATCGCTGCAACCTGAAAAGGTCTCGCCGGTAGGACTCGATCGTATTGGTCGCCAACCCGCCTTCAATTCGCAGCTCGCTGAGATACCGTTCGAGAAGAGGGTCCACCAATGGTGCCGTTGGTTCAGCCATGGCCGTCGAAGACGAACTATAGCGAACTCCCGTTATCCGTACAATGACACCGGCATAGTTCTCCTTGACAGGGTGCATCCTTTCCGATAGTAGTCTGCCTACGGCCTACCACTGGCCGGACGTAATGCTCGCCCACGCTCATAACCCTTCTTCCATTTCCGCATGGTCGCCGCTGATGGTCGCCATCGCTCTTGCACTGACGCTCGGCGTCAGCCTCATGCCGATTCAATCGGAAAAGGCGGAGGCGGCAGAGCCCGCGAAAGTCCTTCCTCCGAATCCGCCGGTCCTGAACCAGGCCAAACACCTGATCGAGAAAGGCGATCCGGAATCAGCCGTCACGATCCTGCGTCGATTCTTGACGACAACTCCACCACCTGAATACCTGGATGATACCTACCTGCTGCTGGGCGCCGCGCTCTACGGAATGAAGGACTATGGAGAGGCCCTCCGCTACCTGAACCAACTTCAGACGGAGTTTCCCGAATCCGACCTCGTGGACCGAGGCAAGCTCATGATGGCCCACATCCATGCCGCTATGGGGAATATCGACCTCGCGTTGCCGTTGCTGACGCAAGTAAGGACAACGGCACAAGACGACGCAACCAAACGTGAGGCACAGCAGCTGACGGCCGAGGCATTCGCTCAAAAAAAGGATTATGTCCGGGCCATCCATACCTTGCTGGAGGGAATGGCTGGCAGCTCCGATGCACAGATGGCGGAGACAAGGGAGCAGATTCGCCAATTCATCACGGAAAAGTTGGACAAAAAAGGGTTGACGCGGGTGCGGGATGCTTATCCTCGTTCATATCCCGGCGACCTCGCGTCTCTTCGACTGATCGATTACTACATCGGGCGAAACGAAGACCACTTGGCAGAACGGGAGACCCGACATTTTCTCGCTGCGTTTCCCGCCCATCCCTCCGTCCCGAAAGCAAGCGAAACGCTGGATCTCATCAAATCGAGGTTGAAGGCAAACCAGTATTTTATCGCGGCCATCCTTCCGTTGTCGGGACAGTTGTCCGCCTTCGCTAACGACGTCCTGGAGGGAATTCAGTTGGCGGTGGAGCGAGCTCGGGAACAGCCGGGAACTCCATCCATTGGGTTGGTCGTGAAGGATCATGATGCAGACCGGCAGGGCTTTTTGGACGATCTCTCGGCGCTGCTCAATGACGACCGTCCGCTCGTCGTCATCGGGCCGATGCTGTCAAAAAATCTTCCCGTCATGGCCGAAATGGCGCAAAAGACCAAGATCCCGCTGATTACACCAACGGCCACACTTCCCAATGTCCGCCGGTTGGGCAACTATCTTTTCAGCACGTCGTTGACGTATGCCATGCAGGCCGAGCGCATCGCGACTTATGCGGCGAAAGAACAGGGCTATCGACGGTTCTGCATTCTCCACCCTGACACGCTCTATGGGCGAGAACTTGCCAGGCTCTTCGCACAGGAGGTGCGCCGGCTGGACGGTGAGATCATCTCCATCGAAATGTTCAAGGAAGGGGAAACGGATTTTGGCCCGCAGATCCAACGGCTCAAGGCCGAGGACCTGAAAAAGTATGGACTAGCGGTTCCGGTCGACCTGCCGCGACAGCCCGGCAAACCGCTCGGCCGAAACGAAAAGCGTGTTCTTTATACGCCGGGGTTTGACGCGATCTTCATCCCCAGTCGTTCACACGAGATCGGCCTCCTCGCCGCACAGCTGGCGTTTCATGACATCAAAGTCCCGCTGCTGGGCACTAACGGTTGGAACTCTCAGGACTTTGCCCGCACCGCCGATCGGACAGTCGACGGCGCAACATTCGTGGATGGTTTTTTTGTCGACAGCCCGAATCCGGCCGTGCAGGAGTTCGTGCAGCGGTACCATAAGCGCTTTCAATCAGCCCCGTCGCTCTTCACCATGCAGGGCTATGATGCAGCCAGAGTCGTCATCGAAGGAATCCGCCAAGGGGCAACCTCCGGGGAAGCGCTTCACGACTTCCTCATGACCCAGCACAACTTGCCGACACTCACCGGGCCTGCCGATTTCGGACCGGACGGCACCCTACACCGACCGCTCTTTCTTCTGCAGGTGAAACAGGGTAAGTTTGTGCAGTTGGATTGATCGCTCATGAATTCTCTCTCACAGATCTTGCACACAATCTCATATATGGGGCTCCCATTGTTGTTCGCGATGGTGCTCCATGAATATGCGCATGGATGGATGGCGGAGAAATGTGGCGACTCGACCGCAAAACGTGAAGGGCGGCTCACCATCAATCCGCTGGCCCATATCGATCCGTTCGGAACCGTCATCTTACCGCTGATCTGTTTGATGCTGCCGGGGAGTTTTCTGTTCGGATGGGCCAAGCCGGTTCCCATCGACCCTCGGAACATGCACCAGCCTCGGCGCGACATGGCACTCACGGCGGCTGCCGGACCTGGGATGAATCTACTGCTCGCTGTCGCAAGTGCCTTGCTCTTGGCATTGCTCCTCACGTTCGAACCAACGTTGTCGCTCCGCAAGACTGCAGAAGCAGATGCTTCTTCAGGCCTTTTTGCGACCATGTTTTTGCGCCCGATCGCCATCATGGCGCTGTATTCCGTGATGATCAACGTGTTTCTCGCACTGTTCAACCTGCTTCCGATCCCACCACTTGACGGCGGACGAATCCTGACGTCGCTGCTCCCTCCCAAGCCGGCCATGGCGTTAGCGCGGTTGGAGCCTTATGGCATGCTCATCCTGGTAGGGCTCATCGTATTCGACAAAGAACTGGGCGTTATCCATACGATCACCGGAACCTTCGCCAGGGGTCTGTCCGGTACGATCTTGTCGACTGCGCTCAGCCTCCGCCCAGGAGCCCCAGAATGACCACAGCACCCAGACGAGTCCTCAGCGGCATGCAGCCCAGCGGCCTCATGCATCTCGGAAACTATCTCGGTGCCTTAGAAAACTGGAAGGCACTGCAAGAACAGTATGCCTGCTACTTCTTCGTCGCCGATTGGCACGCGTTGTCGACGAATTATGCCGACACCAGCCGCATCCGTACCTTCGTGCGTGAGATGCTGATCGATTGGCTGGCCGGTGGCATCGATCCAGAACGTTCCACGATCTTCATCCAATCTCGCATTCCTGAACATGCCATCCTGCACCTCCTGCTTTCGATGATGACGCCCATCTCGTGGCTCGAACGCAACCCGACCTACAAGGAAAAACAAGAAGAGATTAAGGAGAAGGACCTTACCACCTACGGTTTTCTCGGCTACCCAGTCCTGCAGGCATCCGACATCCTCTTATACAAACCCGATTTTGTTCCGGTGGGAAAAGATCAACTGCCCCACCTGGAGCTGACGAGAGAGATCGCCCGGCGATTCAATGACCTTTACAAAACAGCCGTATTCCCCGAGCCGAAGGAACATCTGACCAAGTTTCCCAAAGTAGTGGGCACTGATGGCCGGAAAATGAGCAAGAGTTACAACAATACGATCAACCTGTCGGACACCGAACCGGTGGTCCGGCAAAAGCTCAAAACGATGGTCACCGACCCGGCGCGGGTAAGACGAACCGATCCAGGCAATCCGGAGCTCTGTCCCGTCTTCGAATTCCATAAAATCTATTCTCCACAGGCGATTCAAGACCAGGTTAATACAGACTGTCGCACCGCCGCGATCGGCTGCATCGACTGCAAGAAACTCGTGGCTGACCGCATGGTGGAACAGTTGACGCCGATCTGGGACGCACGCACGAAATTGACTCAACATCCATCCCGCCTTGAAGAAATCGTCGAAGCCGGCAGCAAGCGCGCGGCTGCAGTGGCCGGTGCCACCCTGCGCGAAGTGAATGAAGCCATGAAAATCTGACCCGATTCCGCCTCTCGTGCCCTACCTGCAAGATTTTTGAATCCGCTAGAAGAACAACCTAGTCAGTGAAAAAATGCCTCGCAGCATATCCATCAGCGAGGAGAGATCGCTATGACACACTGGGCCGGACGATTACGACTTGGGAACATCGCTCTGTTGTTGGGACTTGTCTCGCTCTCCGGCTGTGGCACTTGGTGGCACGGGGACCATCAGTCCGTCACGATCTTCACAACACCACTCGATGCGCAGGTCGTCGTCGATGACCGGGTCCACTTGCTGACACCGGGAACCGTCTCTCTCAACCGAAAAGAAGACCACCAGGCAGTCATCACCAAGGACGGTTATGAACCTCAGACGATGGCTCTGACGAGAACCTGGTCCTGGTGGGTCCTTGGCGATGTCTTCGGCTGTGCGATTATCTTTGCACCTGCCTGCATTTCAACCGACAAAGACGACGGTGGCTACTATACCTTCGACGACAAGGTCTACGTGACGCTGGAACAAAAGACCACCCAATTGCATCCCTATCAGTAACCAGTCCACTTAGACGGTCACCTGTATTTCTGCTTCCCCCAATGTTTGAGAAAGGTCTATGCGCCTTTTTCATCGGTTCGGTGAGTCTGCGCGATTTCTTGACTTGTGGTATGGTGCTGCGACCGGCAGATGGACATCCCGGTGGAGAACACATGATTCAGTCTTGGAGATACTGGTCAGCTCTGGTCTTCTGCCTAGGCATCACATCAGCGGTTTCGTTCGCCGCCGATCCGCCTTGCAACAAGTATCCACCGACCAAACAATCACGCTGTACTGAGATCTGGAAGGACCTCAACCAGGAAGACGGGCCGGTTATCGCCCAGTTTGGGCTCGATCAACAAAAACGGCGCGATGAGGGGAAGATCGATGCCAGGCAACATCTCGCCGAGAACATGACCTTCATCAAACAATCGACTGAAAAGCGGATCGAACGACTCAACGAGCGCATGGCCAAGGAGTAGCCGCTACAGTTCAGCGCCTTTCTCTTTTTCAGGGGTTTTTCCGACTGATTCCAGCAAGTCACGCCCCACAAGAATCGGTGCCTTGAAATGCACGGCCAGTGCAATGGAGTCTGACGATCGGCTGTCAAACACCTTGACCTGGTCCTTGAATGTCACAGTCAACGCCCCATAGTATGTACCGCCCTTCAGCGTGATAACCGTCTGCGTCACCGTTCCACCGTAAGCGTTCAGGATCGTGTGCATGAGGTCGTGCGTCATGGGCCGAGGCAGCTTTTCCCCGCTCAGGGCACCCTGAATCGATAGAGCCACTGTGAGGTCGACAAAAATCGGGATCGCCCGACCTTCGGCCTGCAGTAAGACCACCGGACCATGGTCCGACATACGGACCGTCACCTCGGCAATTTTCACGAGATCAGAATGAGAGCGGAAGGGTTCTTCCCCCTGGACGACAGAACAGACCGGCATCAACCAGAACAACGCAACGAGAGTCACCACCTTGCATGAAACCATGGTCCCTCCCCATGCCGTCACACCCGGACAAACTGATTCGATTCCTTTTCGATACCAATTTCGGTATCCGATCCATGACCGGTCACGACAGTCGTCGCCTCGTCGAGGGTATAGAGCCGTTCGCGAATAGACTCCTCAATGGCTTCGAAATCGCCGCCCCACAAGTCGGTCCGCCCGATACTTCCCCGGAAGAGCGTGTCCCCGGCCAACAGAAGTTTATCGTTCGGCACATGAAAGCTCATCGATCCAGGTGTGTGACCCGGAGTATGGAGCGCCACGATCGGCACCTGCCCCAGCATCACCTTCTCTTCATCGGCAAGCCAATGGTCCGGAGGCAGGGCCGGTACATACGAGACTCCAAAGACCCGACATTGGAGTTCGAGGTTCTTCCATAGTTCGAGATCATCCTGGTGCAGGCAAATCGCCGCACCGGTCGCCCGTTTGATTTCGCTGGAAGCCAGAAAGTGATCGAGATGGGCATGCGTATGAAGAATACGGCTGATGGTGAAGCCCAGCCGCTCCACTTCCTGGAGGATTCGCTCCGGTGCACCGCCAGGATCGATGACGACCGCCTGCTTCGTGATAGGATCGCCGATGATCGAGCAGTTACAACCGAGGGGTGGAACCGCAAAGGTCTTCCGAATCAAGGCAGTCATAATACTGGCATGCTACCGTCCAACGAGCTAGAAGCGCAAGCTAGGGGCGAGCCTCGAGAGAACCATCCGTTCCGGCACACCTCGTCATGTCTCGACGGTAAGGAATCTGTCTCCTACGACCCGATCATACCGGCCCTAGCCCCTACCTGAGCAGATGAAGCAAGATACGTCCGAATACTACATGGACAAGTTGAGATGAACCGTAGATAATCTCACGACTTTCCAGGGAGGGCTATCGCGTGCGCAAGGAAACGTTCGCTGATCCATGGTCACTCGTCATCTTGGCCGTACTGGTGGTTACCGCCGGGTGCATTCCGGACGATAATTCTGTTCGCGTCGAGAATGAGGCCCTCAAGAAGCAAGTCGCCAAGCAAGAATCCCTCCTGAGCTCCTTGTTGGACGGAAATAAAGTGATGCAGCAGCAGATCGATCTGCTCAATCAAGAACTCCGGGACGCGAAGAGCACCGTGGAAGCCACGAAGACGGAAGCCAAACAACAGACCGAGCAACTGGAATTGCAGCTGGCCGAGACCAAACGAATGATGGCAACCCAGATGACGGAATCCCTCAAAGTCGAGGAGAAAGGCGCACAGTCTGATACGCTCCCCCGGCCTATGCCGACCGTTGCCAAGGTCGTCGAAGAGGCATTGGCACGCAACGGGTATCAGTTGAAGATCAGCGTCAAGACCGATCAACGTGCGGTTTATATTACTGAGCGTAAGATCTCGAACCCGACGTCGCTCGAAGTGACGGGCTCGCGGAATCAATACCTTGTTTCCCTTCAAGCCCTTCCCGACAATCTGACGAAACTCGGCGTGAAAGCTGAATTCGAACGGGTCGCACAGGGGGGCCGCATCTTAAGCGTCAGCCGCGAAGAAATGAGCGAAATCGAGCACCGCCTGATCAACGAAATCAACAAGGCGCTCGCCAATCCAGCCAAGACATAAGTTCGTCACGCAACGATCACAATCACCCGTTTTCTTGGTCCGGTCGAGGCCTCGTGCTAGCATTTCCCTCCGATGGCTTTGTCGACCAGCGTGCACGATCTCCGCACTCTGATCCGCTCCTCCCATCCTCTCGTCGTCATTGAAACGGTGGAGGAAGACCGAGTCCTGGCCTTACTCCAGTCGGTGACCGCACAGGAGCGCATGCCGCTCTTCGAGTGGTCCGTCACCAGAGGGCTCACACGCGCAGATGAAGGCTCGACACTCAATAAGATGACCGCGACCCCCTTGGCTGTCCTTCAACATCTTCATGGCCTGACGGTAGAAGCGGTGTTTTGGCTCAAGGATCTTGGGCCCCATCTGCACGATCTCGCTGTCTGCCGACAACTTCGGGAGGTTGCAGCCATCTACAGCCGATCACGAGCCACCTGCCTGTTGACTGGTCAGCCGATCACGCTGCCATTGGACCTCGACAAAATTGCGGTGCGACTCGATTTGAAACTGCCGGATCGAGACGAGCTACGGTCGATGTTGCGCGGCTTGCTCCAATCGCTGGGGCCTCGAACGACTACTCGTCCACGGTCCACGACTCTCGCACAAAGCATGCTCACTTCGATCAGCGACACCAAGACAGCTGAGAACAAGCTCTCGGCTAAGGAGTCCGACGCCATCCTCCGTGCTCTCCAGGGCTTGACGCTTCATCAAGCGCGTCAGGTTGTGGCTCAATGCCTTGTCGAGGACGGGACGCTCTCTGCCGTGGACGTACAAACAATCTTGAAGCGCAAAGTGCAGGCGATCAAGGACGGCGGCCTCCTGGAATACTATCCCCTGGAGGATAATCGATTTGAGTTGGGAGGCTTCACCAATCTGAAGTCCTGGCTGGAGCGCGCCCAAGTCGGATTCACCGCCGAAGCCAAGTCGCTCAATCTCACTCCGCCTCGCGGCATCATGTTGGTCGGCATTCCTGGCTGCGGTAAATCGCTTGCGGCGAAGGCTATCGCGCGGGAATGGAAACTCCCGCTCCTAAAACTCGATGCCGGCCGGTTATTCGATAAGTTCGTCGGCGAATCGGAAAAGAATTTCCGCAAGGCGATTGAGTTGGCGGAATCATTGTCCCCGATCGTCCTCTGGATCGATGAAATTGAGAAAGGGATGGTCGTGAGCGGAGGAAGCGCCGAGGCCGACGCGGGGTTGAGTCGAAGGCTCTTTGGCGCTTTCCTCACGTGGCTACAGGAAAAACAGCAGGACGTATTCGTGGTGGCCACGGCCAACGATCTGTCCTCCCTGCCTCCCGAACTCCTGCGCAAAGGGCGGTTCGATGAGATTTTTTTCGTCGATCTGCCGGACGATGCCGAACGAGAAGCCATCTGGAAGATTCACCTCCGCCTGCGCAAGCAGGACAGCCAAAAGTTTGATCTCTGCAAGATCGTCAGCGCGAGCGACGGCTTCAGCGGTTCCGAAATCGAACAAGCGGTGGTAGCAGCCCTCTATCGAGCGCTGCACGATAAAACCCTGCTGACGACCGACCTGCTCATCAAAGAACTGACCCACACGGTGCCGCTCTCCGTCACCCGGCGTGAAGACATCGAGGCACTCCGACAGACAGCCGAAGGCCGATTTGTGAATGTCCGGTAACTACCGATGCCATTCTTCCTGATCATGGCCGGTCTTGCAATTGCAGCTCTCATGGGCTGCACCAAGCCGATCCAGAAGCTGAATAGACAAACCGTAGCGCCCCCAATCTCGGTGGAGAAGATGGAGCCTCGCAAATCTCCTGCGTTCTCACCGCCTTCTCCGACATCGGCCACAGTGGATGACTCAACTTCGTTCCTGACGTCTCTTCCCAGCCGATCAGCCATCGTTGATTCCGCAGCAAGGCTCGTCGGAGCACGGACTATCACAAGCCAGGGCAAGCGTATCGCCTACGATTGTGCAGGGGTGACCCGTGCTATCTTCTTGGAGCACGGCATCGATTTGTTTCGTGGAGGTTTTAATGATCCGAAGGGAAACGGCGTCCGGCTCATCCACAACCACGTACTCCAGCATGGGACACTTCATCGAGGATCACACGTCAGCCCAGGCGATCTTGTATTTTTCGACAACACGTGGGATTTCAACGGAGACGGCAAGGTGAACGATCCTCTGACTCATGTGGGAGTCGTAGAACGGCTGGAACCAGACGGCACCGTGGTTTTTATCAGCCGCGTCGGCAAGGCCATCGAGCGTTATCACATGAACTTGGAGCAGCCGCATCTCCATAAGACCGCCCAAGGTCGTGTGCTCAATGACTACATGCGGCGGAAACTTGCTACCGACCCCGACCACACCGCCCGCCTGACCGGTGAGCTGTTTTCCTTCTACGGAAACCTGCTGAGCCCTTCAACCCGTATTTCTTCGGAAGGACGATTCACGCAGAATCCGAACCAGCGGCGGGATTCAATTCCGTTGCTTTCAGAAATACCCGAACAAGGACGCTGATTTCCGATGCGTCGTTTAGCGACCTGACCCAATGATCAGTAGATGAGAACTTGACCCTCAACTCAGAGATCGGAAAAGCGCGCCAGTTGCGGCTACAGAACAAACCTCTGATCTCCGATAAGAGTATATCGTGAGATTGATTATTGCTGAATGAAGGCCCTCTGGGTCCCCATTTTTTCATTGAACTGATAAGATTACGCCTATGGCGATCTCATCGAGACAGAGACAGATTCGCGAAACCAATCCGCTCAGGAAAACCCTGACCGATATCCGGCATGGACTCTTAGGATTGCACAAGGCCTTGATCGTCGCCGAACAGCTGACCTATGAGCGGATTTATGGACGGGTTGATTCCACGGGCCAACTCTTACAGCTGGTGATGAATGATCCGTGGTTCACCTGGCTGCATCCGCTTTCCAATATGGTGGTCCGCATTGACGAATTGCTCGACGGGAACGACCAGCTGATCGTCGATGACGTGGCGGTGTTGTTGACTGAAGTGCGGGCTCTGATTCGCCCCTCAGAACTCGGTGACGGGTATGAACGGAGCTACTATGAGGCCCTGCAGCGGGCGCCCGACGTCGTCCTCGCGCACTGCGAAATGAAGAAGCTGCTGACGCTGCCCTCGGTGTAGAGCCTACGCTCGCTTTTCAACGTGCCACGAGTGGCGGCCCACAAGGACCGTCAACTTATAGTTGGCAACCGGTCCTACGCCACTCTCCAGGAAAACCGGTGCATCAAACAGAGGTCGGCGACCGCCACACATTCGAGACCGAACGGCAAATATCCTGCAAAGCCGAGCAAGGGCATTTCGAACAGCTGGAATCGATGGACGAACGGAATGGCGTACTCCCAATGGGCAAGACTCTTCCAGTTCCAGAGCTCCCAAAAGAATCCACAGACCAGGGCTGCCAGCGCCGGCACCCATAAGTTGCGCCAATCGCCTTCCGCGAGTGATGACAGAACTGTCGGTCTCCCGGCTAGTGCCTGAAGAGAGACAATCATCAGCAATGGTCCGACCCAGACGAATGGAAAGAGATAGTTAGGCCAGAGTCCGATCCCGAGGAGTCCTAGACAGGACAGGATCAACAGAAACCAGCTCGCCGGCTTCGTATTCTTTGGGCGTATTGGGCTGCGGAGTTCCATACCTGCACCGGCGCCAGAATACGAGGTCAGCAGCTCAGTCGTGCCGAGGACGGCCGGCAGCACCGTAGAGAACGGGAGCGTGGCTTGAAAGAAGTATTCGAGCGACGACAGTTCGGCGACGCCGACGTAATACCAGTTCTGCACGAAGCGATTCAGGTACTCGAAGATCCACCAAAATCCAGCACTCAACGGAAACAGCGACAGGAAGTAGCGAGGGCGATGAAGCATCATGGATCGGCCGGTGCGGGTGAATGTGGCAGCGTTCACGGTCACGATATAGCCGAGCCACAACGGCGTGAAGGTATGTTCCTGAACAGCGGCCATCCAGGGGAAGCGGGTCCAAGCCAGTACCCACCAGAGGCATGTCCATCCGGCTCCGAGCCAACCCCACCAGGGAAATGATGGGCGATAGTGCTGAGTGCTCGCCTCGCTGAGCCGGCGAAGCGGGTTGAGTGCTGCGTGCTGAGTTAGAGGAGATGCCGGGCGAAGGTTTTCGAGCGCTATTCGGAGAAGAATCGGCCCAACTGCAAGAGCGATCAAGAGTGTCAGAGCAAGGAATATCGGCCAGGAGAACGGTTCATGTTGGATGTAACTCGTGCGAGGAGGAAATTCGAGATAGCGGCCGATCGGTTCACCAGCTAACAGCACGCCGAGCAGCGGGAGCCCAAGCACCAGCGCAAGGGAGACGCAGATGATGCCGGCCCGAGTCATCCCCTGCGCCTTTACATTCGCCCTTCATCAAGCTCAATCACATCGGCCCAGGTCGCAACAGACGGCAGGGAACTGACGGCTACGCCACGCTTGTCGGCGATGTCTTGAAGGCGGCCTTGAAAGCGTTGACGAGCAGCGTCATCCTTTGGACCAGAGACAAGCAGCCCTTGCGACCATTGCGCGATCTCCTGGTCGGAGGGCTTGCTGCTGTTGGCCTTCACCCAAGCAAGCAGTTCCTCGTCCGTCCCACCGGCCAATACGCGCTGCTCAAAGGCCTTCGCATCGATGCCGAGAAAATCGATCAGATATTTATCAAAGCCGACTGTGATGTAGTTGTAGTCCTGAATCTGCCCGGCATGGCGCAGACGAATCTTGTCGATAAAACGCCCGAGGTGAGCAATGCCGCCGAGTAAGATTTTTGGGCTGCGAGGATATTTTGCTGTTGTCATTAAAAATCCTTTCCATTGTCCAACTCACGCACATTCACTGCAAGGCTGATTTTTCCTCTCAAGCTACGAAGCCCCTCTTGTCCTTTCACTTTGATAAGCAAGCGCAGGCCCTCCTCGACCACTGCCTTTTTAGTCGAGAGCCCCGTCACCTGCATCGCCTGCCGCATGAGACTGTCGTCGATCGTAAGGTTAGTACGCATAGCACTTTACCTGAAATCTATAGGATTTTTGAAATACTACGCACAGAGATGGGAGGAAGCAAGCGGAGTCGAAACCATGTCGAACTGGAGCTGAAGGATGGCAGGTTAGACCTGTCAAGTTTTTTCTCGGCACTGCCGATACATCGGTAGCAGTGAGGTTGATATGCAGCTCCGGTGTAACCCTAGAATCTACGTACGGTACCCCGCCGGCGTCCAGACCGACAACGGTGCAGGAGAGGGCATACTCTTCGATCTCTCCGCGACAGGCTGCAGAATGCAAAGCAACGTGGCCCTCACTCCAGGGAGCTATCTCGCACTGCACATCGATACTCCTGAAACGGAATCTCCCCTTGCCGTCGAAGTCTCCATGGTGCGATGGCACAAGAACAACCAATTCGGCATCGAGTTTCTTCGGTACGCACAGGATGATCGTAACAGGGTCGCGGATCTGGTCGAAGGACGAGAAGCCGCTGCCGCTTCCAATCCTGCTCACGATGCGGAGATGCTTCTCGACGCCACCTTCGTGTAACCCCTTCCTCGTCAATTGTCCCGCATCTAATTGCGCGTCCGATGCATGCGGTGGTTATGCAGCGTACATCGAACTACGTCTTGATGCAGCTTAATCCTGTCCGATACCATCTGTTCACGTCCCTATTCTGAAGAACATTTTCATGCTTCCCGACATAATCAATAAACCAGTGAGTCAAGCCATCCCACTCCCTAAAATCTCCCGGCGGTAACAATTGCCACCCGATTTCATCCAAAGTCCAATTGGACTTGATTCCGTTCCTTAACATGGATGTGCAGACCCAATTGGATTCTTCATCTGCGCCCCCTCGGGCAATAGGGAACACATGATCAATGGTGGGCCAAAGCTCCCATAAGAAAATATGGTTGGCGTCCATCTTCCAATTCGGATGACAAGGAAATTCGTTTGGCAGTAACGCGGTCAGCAGCATGATTGCTCCGGGATACACAAGCTTCTGTCCCGAGTAACGGTCAATGAAGCCATCCCTGACAAATATTCTGGCGCGGGCAACATCTGTGATTCTACGCTTCGAGCGTTCGGAGATCTCAAAAGGATACTCCCGGCGCGCAATATCTTTTGCCTCCAGCTCATTTCCGGCCGACAAGGCAGAGCAAATGTCTCGGACGATGTGTCCCTTTTCTCTCATAGCTTCTACGGGCTGAGATGAGGCGAAGGCTGCCTTTTGAACGTTGTCAACGATAGGAGCTCCGACCACTCAATAGGACGTCCAACATGCCGCATGAAGGGCATGAGATCGGAAAATAACCGCATTCTACTTTTTCCTATCAACCCATGACGGCAGGATGGATGAGCGCGGAAGCAAATCGCCAAGGCGATCACAGATTCGACGATCCCATCGCTTCCCATTCTTCCTTGCTGATGAACCGTCTCGGCTTTAAGGCGCCGCTTGCGTAGGCCAAATGGAGGATCTCCTCCAACCAGGCTAAGCGTTGAGCGGGTGTAGCAGATAGCGTCGCAGCAAGTAGATCCTGGTCATCAGCATTCCAGTCTGCTGACTGTTTCTCCTGAGGAGACACGGCGAACTTCTCAGCCATATTAGCAATTTCCTCTCTGCCGTTGGATACCTTCAAGCTGCACAATGTCCGCCAAATCTTGTGGCCTGCCCGCCTTTCGTTTCAAGAGGATTAAATCGTCCGGCGATGCAATCCTGATTCTTGTTTGATTCAGCATGACCTGTTGAGACCGTGTCAGGAGTTCTGCAAACGGCACCTCCGGCTTTAGGTGACGTTAGGGGGTCGAATACCTTTTATGTCTGTTGACGAACCTCCTTGGCTTCAACGCTTCGTTCTCGTAGATTAATTGTTGCACCGCCTCCTCCAGCCAGGCTATCCGTTGCCTAGGCGTCGCCGCCAGCGTCGCGGAGAGGAGAGGAGACTTTGATCGCTGGCATCCCAATGTTCAACTTGTACTCGACCTGAAGCAGCCTCACGTTTGTTTGCCATGTCAGCGATCTCCCTTTCGGCTGTGGATTTCCTCCAGCTCCTTAACGTCTGCCCACCTCGTAAGCAGTCATCAGCCCTGTTCGCGGAAATGAGACGGTATCCGAAAATGATATGATGACACAGTGGTCGGAGACGCTGTCGATCTCAATGCTTTCGCCACGACTACAGAATGTGCTTCAATAGGAATGCTCATCGAATGGAGCGGGAGGAATGGTCCGATACGACCCATCGGCGCGAGGTATCATCGATCATCCCTGCTTACGACTGGTCGGTCTCCTATTGATGGTAACCTGGCCTAACGCTCTCATGCAGACAGAGGCACTGGCGGAAACCAATCCGGTCCAACGAGAGAATGCTCGGCCTGGTACGGCAGAGTGGCGCCTGACCAATCCAGCCTTGCATCGCGAGATCGAGGGCTATGCCTCACTTACCAGCGTCAACCGGGGGCACCCGATCAAGCTCTACGTCCACACGCAGGACCGCTTTTACAGACTCGAGATCTATCGAATGGGGTGGTACGGAGGCGCAGGCGGGAGGCTCGTGCATGGACCTATGACCCTCCCAGGCGTCTCGCAACCGATGCCGTCGATGGATGCTCGGACTGGACTGGTTGAATGTGCATGGCAGGACCCGTACCTCCTTGTGGTCGGCAACGTGTCCGATCGGGAAACATGGGTCAGCGGCATTTATCTTGCCAAACTGACGGCGGAGAGCAGCGGCGCACAAGCCTACATTTTTTTTGTCGTGCGGGATGAGACGCGCCCCTCTGACTTTCTCTTCCAATCGAGCGTCACCACCTATCAGGCCTATAATAATTGGGGCGGCAAATCGCTTTACGACTTCAACAGCACAGGGGGACGGCGGGCTTACAAAGTGTCTTTCAACCGACCCTACGCTATCAGCAGCAATCCTGCTGCCGCCTACGGTAATGGCGCGGGTGACTTTCTGACCAATAACGCCGTGCCTCCGATGGATGCATCCTCGCCCTCGGGTTGGGAATACAATATGCTACGATGGTTGGAACGGGAAGGCTATGACGTCACCTATAGCACAAGTGTTGACACCCACACGAACGCCAGGATCCTAGACCGCCATAAAGGCTGGCTTTCCGTCGGGCATGATGAATACTGGACATGGCAGATGCGCACTCATGTTGAAGATGGGCGTGCTCGTGGCGTGCATCTCGCGTTTTTCTCTGGAAATGTGTGCTATTGGCAGATCCGGCTGGATCCAAGTGCGATCACAGGTGAGCAGGATCGCACAATCGTCTCATACAAAGATGATGCGGAGATGCACGATCCCTATGCCCGGAAGGAGTTGGGGAAACGACATCTCATGACGATGCGTTGGCGCGATGAACCAGTCAACCGGCCTGAGGAGTCGTTGATCGGCGTGATGTATGACGGCAATCCCGTTGATGCCGACATTGTCATCACCAAACCTGACCACTGGACCATGATCGGTACGGACCTTCGGTCGGGCGACCGTTTGCCGCGACTCTTGGGCTATGAGGCCGACCGAGTCTTTGGTAACGCTCCACCAGGCACCACGATTCTCGCCGAATCCCCATACACCTTCGAAAGTCAACCTCACCTGGCCAATATGACAATCTATACCCTTCATAACGGAGCGACGGTGTTCGCGGCCGGGACCATCCAATGGAGTTGGGGGCTCGACGATTTCAACGTGCCGGAGCTGCGACAATCGAGTCGTAATGCAAGCGTTCAACAGATCACAAAAAATGTCCTTGCGCGGTTCCGACAGGGCACATCGTCCCACTCACGGTAATTGCCTGTCGAAGGCAGTATGGTGCGCAACCGTCAGTAACGGCCCTGTCCGAAGAGATTCGGCATGAAGATCGCTCAACTGGTCCACCTAAGCGTGAGTGTGCCTCCTGAAAAGTATGGGGGGACGGAACGAGTGGTCTTCCACCTCGTGGAAGAGCTGGTCCGGCTTGGTCATGACGTCACCCTATTTGCCAGCGGTGATTCGACCACGAGCGCAAAGCTCCTCCCCATGTGCGACCGCGCACTCGCCCATACGCTGTTCATCAATAGAGACGCCATCATGACGCAGATGCTGGAACAGGTGTGGAACCTGTCTCATCAGTTCGACATTATCCATTCTCATCTGGACTTCGTGGGATTTCCTCTGGCCCGTCGTTCCGAGGTCCCTGTCATTACCACGGTCCATGGACACCTGGGAGCACCGGAACTGGCGAAGGTCTATCGCGAATTCTGGGAGATTCCGCTGGTCTCCGTTTCGTATGCGCAACGGACGCTCTTTGCTGACAACAACTGGAAAGCGAACGTGTACCACGGGATCCCGGTCGACCTCTATCGATTTCACTCAAGACCCCAGGGGTATCTTGCGGTCATGGGCAGGATGTCGCCGGAGAAATCACCGGAGGTGGCGATCCGGATCGCTCAACAATTGGGCATGCCGTTGCGGATGGCCGCCAAAGTGGACCCGGTCGATCATGAATACTTTGAGACCGAAATCGTGCCTCTGCTCGCCGATCCGCTGATCCAGTTTATCGGAGAGATCAGCGATCGAGAAAAGGGCGAATTCCTGGGAAATGCCCGCGCGGTGCTGTGCCCCCATCGACCGGAGTCGTTCGGCTTGGTGTTGATCGAAGCGCTGGCCTGCGGCACTCCAGTGGTGACCTATCGCCACGGATCGTATCCGGAGCTGATCGACCATGAGACGACAGGATTTCTCTGTCGAGATGAGGATGAGATGGCCCAAGCCGTCCGCCGCATCGACGAGATCGATCGCCACCAATGCCGCAGAGCCTTCGAGGAGCGGTTCACTGCCGAGCGCATGGTGAAAGAATACGTCCAGCTGTACGAACACATGATCCGCGAATCATCGGTAAACGAATCATTCTCTTCTGATGAATGATGCTGGTGCTCATCACAGAAACATCGGAGGACGGCAGCAGGATAGCGGGAAGCCTCGTTGCCCAAGCGATCAAGCAAACTCCGGCATTGCGGCTCGGACTCGCTGCCGGCAACACGCCGGCCGGATTGTACCGGAACCTGGTGGATCTGCATCGCACGGCGCCTCTCGATTTTGCTCACGTTCGGCTTTTCAGCCTCGACGAGTTCATCGGGCTGCCAGTCGACAGCCCGAATCACTATCGTGTGTTTTATCATCAACAGCTTATCGACCATGTCAATTTCGACCGGACTCATCTCTATCTGTTGCATGGACCGGCCGAGGACATCGACTCCTACTGTGTTTCGTATGAGCGGCTCATCAGAAACCAAGGCGGCATCGATCTGCAGCTCCTAGGGATAGGGCAGAACGGCCACCTAGGATTCAATGAACCAGGCTCCAGTCTCAATTCCCGAACAAGGCGCAGTCTCCTGAGTACGTCGACCAAACACCATCTTGCTCAGGTCTTCGAGAGCGAGCCGGTCCCGGAATGGGCTGTGACCATGGGTCTCGGCACCATTCGTGAGGCCCAAACACTCTTGCTCTTGGCCTTTGGAACAAGCAAGGCCGAGGTCGTCGCCAAAGCCGTGGAAGGACCGTTGAGTGCGTTCACACCTGCCTCATCCATTCAGTTGCATCCCAACGTCATCCTCGTGCTTGACCGTGAAGCTGCGGGCTGCCTCAAGAATCAGGAATACTATCGGCAGCAATCGTCTCAGGTGATGACCAGCCATCAATGGTTCTTGGAACCTTGATTTACGCAGGCTGCTCAGGACGGTCTTTCAATCCGGCTACCTCTTCCCCGACTGCTAAGGTTTCGTCGCGGTCACGAGATGGGCCGACAATGGGAACGCCACTCGTCCATCCGCCGTAACGTAGGGACTCAGAGCCTGCTCAGCTGCCTCTAATATGCGGACAATTTGGTCCTCGGTGAGGAGTACTCCCATGACCGGCAACCAGCCCCGCAGGTCGGCTTCGACCATGGTCTGAATGCTGGGGAACTGCGCCGTCCCTAGATGAGTGGCAATTTGGGCTGAGGCTATCCCTGCTTCTGAAAACAACTTGACGAGATCTTTCCGATTGCCGAGCACGAATGGTGCGCGCAGGGCATCGGCCGCTTGCAGACCGGCTGTTTGTTCCAGGAGCGCTGCCTCGGACGCATAGGCCGGTATGTTGTCGAGCAAGTCCCAGATCGCCACAGCCAACCGTCCTCCGGGCGTCAGGACGCGAAGCATCTCGCGAAGGGCCTGGCGGCGATCCGTAAAGAACATGAGGCCGAACTGGCTCACAACAGAGTCGAAAGACCGGTCTGGGAACGGGAGTGATTCGGCCATCCCGTCTCGCCACTCGATCGTTGATGCGAGCCGTCTCGCTACTGCGACCATCCCAGGGTTCGAGTCAATCCCCACGACATGTCCGGTTGGTCCCGTCCGCGAGGCTGCTTCACGCGCAAGAACTCCGGTGCCGCATGCAACATCGAGCACTCGTTGACCAGGCTGAATGTGCGCCGCATCCGCGACTTTCGGCGCCCACTGCCCGAAGAGGGCCGGTACGAACAGCGCTTCGTACGCATTCGCAGCCTCGATCGGAGCCTGTAACGAGGGCTCGCTCATGTGCTGTTCACATTCTCGCCACCATCAATGTCGCAGCAAGCAGATTCTGGCCATCGACATTTCAGTCTGCTGGTTGCGCCTCTTGCCAGGAAACTACGGATTTTTCAGCTATGTCGGCAGGGACCTTGAAAACTGGGACACGATGATGCGGTTGGATGAACGTTAGCGAACAACGGTTGGATGCTTCGGAAGAAGCCGTTCTCTCAAGAGTTGCCATCTGCGTCTGACTTCCTCAACGCCCTTTTCCCGTTCCCGTCGGTATCGTACTATATAGCCTTGCATAAATAACGTTACATTATTGATAAGGACGCAGATACCCTAGGACCTGCGTGGGACGGTGTTGGATGCTGCGAAACGCTGAGGTCAGGGTACCCCGCAGTTCGTCCTGGGTTGGGAAATAGCGATTGTGGGTTCCGTGTAACCGGGTATGGTGCCAGACTCTCTCCAGCGCGTTGAGTTGCGGAGAGTAGGGCGGGAGATTGTGCACCTCGATGTATCGGCGGTGATCCGAGAATCAGGCCCAGACCTCCCCGCCTTTGTGGTAGGAGGCGTTGTCTTGAATGAGATGTATTCTGCGCGGAACGTAATGGCGAAGGATTCTTTCCAGGTACGCGATGTAGGTCTGGGCGTTGAACACCTGTTGGAATTGGTAGAGGAACCGGGCGGAGTACAGCTCGATGGTGCCGAAGATTTTGAGGGTGTTGCGCTGGCCGGTCGTGGGGATTTCCGGCTGAGCTCCTACCCTGGCCCAGGTTTGATAGAGGGTAGGGTCTTGGCGGAAGGAGGCCTCGTCCCCAAAGAGGACAGCCGCTCCCTCGCGTTTGGCTTTTTTTTAACGTCGGGGAATCGATAGCGGACCCAGCGAGATTGCAGAGCCTTGTCGGCCCGAGCCAGTGTCTTCCTGGGACGCTGGACCGAAAACTCAAGTGCGTGGAGAAGTCTGGAAACATGGGCGGGATGATAGGAGACAGAAAACTCTTCCTGAATAACGCGGCATACCATGGGGCAGGTCCAGACACCGGCACTAAATCCATAGGCCACGGGGCCACTATCGAGGATGTCGACCAACTCCTGCTGTTGGCGTTGGGACAGGTTGGGAGGACGACCGGCCCTGTGGCCTTCCAGTATTCCTTCCATCCCATCCTCGCGCCACCGTTGCAGCCAGATGGACACGTTGACCCGGTGCACCTTGAGGACATCAGCAATTTGCGGCGCTGTCCTGCCTTCCATATTGAGGACCACGGATTGGAGCCGACGAGCCACCCGATAGGCTCCTTCCCGAAGCGCTTGTTTGCTGAGGCCCACCAATCGTTTGATTGTTTTGGCATGGCGACGAAGTTGAATCGCGCGCATGGCATCCCCTCTCGGGGACCATGCTATGTGATGTAACGTTATTTATGCAATGCTATATAGAAACCCGTCTTGAACCGCTCTCCAATAGAGTTCGTCCATCAGATGCAGCTCTTCTTCGATCGGCATCCTGTTGGAGGGTTTTCTTTTTGACTGTGACGAGGGCATCCTCTTCTTCGTCATTTCGCCGCCGTCTTCGCCGATTTGCCGGCTTGAAGATATTTGTCGATCCCTGCAGCCATTTTGCGGCCCTCGGCGATGGCCCAGACGATGAGTGACGCGCCTCGATTGGTGTCGCCGCCGGCGAAAACACCGTCGAGGTTGGTCATGAAGTTCTCGTCGACGGCCACCGCCCCACGCGCATCGTACTTCACGCCAAGGTCGTCGAGCAGGCCGTTCTTGACCGGACCGGTGAACCCCATGGCCAACAGCACCAGATCGACATTCATCTCGAAGTCAGTACCAGACATGGGTTCAAATTTTCCACTTTCAAACTTGACCCGATTTGCATGGAGTCTTGTAACATGACCATTGTGGCCGGTGAACCTCGATGTGGAGACGCTCCACTGCCGATCACAGCCTTCTTCATGAGCGTGCGATGTGCGCAGCTGCATCGGCCAGAGCGGCCAGGGGGTCGATTCGGCCCGTTCCGGCGGGGGTTCTGGCAACAATTCAAATTGATGCGCTTCGAGACAGCCTTGGCGGTGCGCGGTGCCGAGACAGTCAGATCCCGTATCGCCTCCGCCGATGATAACCACCCGCTTACCTTTTGCCGTAATCGGCTCGTCGTTGAACGAGATACCGGCCGTGCGCTTATTTTGTTGGGTGAGATACTCCATCGCAGGATGCACCCCCTTCAGCTCACGCCCCGGGATCGGCAACTCACGGGCCTGCTCGGCACCCATTGTGAGACCTACTGCATCAAACTGTTGGCGCAGCTGTTCACCGGTCATATCTTTGCCGACCGCAACACTGGTTTGAAACTTCACCCCCTCGGCCTTCATCTGTTCCAACCGCCTGTCGATGACCCATTTTTCCATTTTGAAGTCCGGAATGCCGTAGCGAAGCAGACCCCCGATCCGATCGGATTTTTCGAAGACCGTCACCTCATGACCGACCCGAGCCAGTTGTTGTGCGGCAGCGAGGCCAGCCGGACCGGAACCGACGATTGCCACTGACTTGCTAGTTTTCACGACCGGTAGAATCGGCGTCACGAAGCCTTCATTGAAGCCACGGTCGACAATGTTCCATTCAATGATGCGGATGGAAACCGGATCTTCATTGATACCAAGCACACAGGCCCCCTCACAGGGCGCCGGACAGAGCCTGCCGGTGAACTCGGGGAAATTGTTCGTCGTATGCAGAGCTTTAAGCGCGTCTTTCCAACGACCGCGATAGACAAGATCGTTCCATTCGGGAATCAGATTCACGACCGGGCAGCCGGTGTTGCCTTGGCAAAACGGCACCCCGCAATCCATGCAGCGTGCGCCCTGGATCTTCAATTTGTCCTCGGAGATCGGCTCGTACATCTCCTTCCAATCCAACACACGCAGCTCAATTGGCTTTCGCTTCGGGCCATCACGGGCATATTTCATGAAGCCTTTTGGATCACCCATCTTCTCTCCAGGACTGAGGATTCAGGACTGAGGACTGAAAAGAAACGTACTACCCTTCCCTCCGCACTCAGCACTCAGTCTTCATAGCGAGCAGACGCAAGCTAGTGCACCGCGCTCGCCTTGCGCTTCCGTTCTTCCAAGACTCGCTTGTAATCCACCGGCATCACCTTCACAAACTTCGGCAAGGTGGCCTCGAATACATCGAGCACTTGCTTGGCCTTACGGCTACCCGTATACATGAAGTGCTTTGTGATCAGATCATGCAGGAGCCGCTTATCTTCGGCCGTCGTGACCGCTTCTAACTCGACCATCCCGGTGTTGCAACGGCTCTGGAATGTCCCCACCTGATCCAGCACGAACGCCACTCCTCCGGACATGCCGGCCGCGAAATTACGGCCGGTTCTGCCGAGCACCACGACCACTCCACCGGTCATGTATTCACAACCGTGATCACCCGTCCCTTCAACGACAGCCTGCGCCCCGCTGTTCCGTACGGCAAACCGCTCACCCGCCATCCCGTAGAAATAAGCCTCCCCTTGCGTGGCCCCATAGAGCGACGTATTGCCGATCAAAATTGTCTCCTCTGGATTATAAAGAATGTTCTTCGGCGGGAAGACGATGATCTTGCCGCCGGATAATCCCTTGCCGATATAGTCGTTGGACTCACCTTCCAACGTCAGCGTGATGCCTTTCGCAAGGAATGCCCCAAACGACTGACCGGCCGAGCCAACGAACCTAATCGAGATCGTGTCCTCCGGCAACCCGTCCGGCCCGTATTTCTTCACAATTTTGCTCGAAAGCACCGTACCGGTCGTGCGGTTGATGTTCCTGATCGGGAGCTCGATACTGACCTTCTCACCCTTTTCGATCGCAGCCTTGCAGAGCTCGACGAGCCTGTTGTCGAGGATGTCGGCGAGACCATGGTCCTGCTTCTGGACGCAATAGCGCGGCACATCCGCCGGGACATCAGGAGCCGTCAGCAGAGGCGTGAGATTCAACCCCTTGGCTTTCCAGTGGTCGACGGCTTTGGTGATCTTGAGCTTGTCGACGCGGCCGACCATCTCGTTGATCGTCCGAAACCCGAGCCTCGCCATCAACTGCCGTGCTTCTTCGGCCACGAAGAAGAGATAGTTCACGATGTGTTCCGGTTTGCCGTCGAACTTCTTGCGTAATTCCGGATCCTGCGTCGCAATGCCGACGGGACAGGTATTCAGATGACACTTCCGCATCATGATGCAGCCTTCGACGATCAGCGGCGCTGTCGCAAACCCATATTCCTCGGCTCCCAGCAAGGTGGCGATGACGACGTCGCGGCCGGTCTTCATCTGGCCATCGGTCTCGACTCGGATGCGGCCGCGCAGGTCGTTGAGAACCAGCGTTTGGTGGGTTTCCGCCAGGCCCAGCTCCCAAGGGATCCCGGCGTACTTGATCGATGCCAATGGAGACGCGCCGGTCCCGCCAGAATCGCCGCTGATGAGCACCTTGTCCGCATGAGCCTTTGCCACACCGGCTGCGACCGTGCCGACGCCGACCTCCGCCACCAATTTCACGGAGACACCGGCATCCGGATTGGAATTCTTCAAGTCGAAGATGAGCTGGGCCAAGTCCTCGATCGAATAGATGTCGTGATGCGGCGGCGGCGAAATCAGTTGCACGCCCGGGGTGGCATAACGGAAGCGCGCAATGTTCTCGTCCACCTTATGGCCCGGTAGCTGGCCGCCTTCGCCTGGCTTGGCTCCCTGCGCCATCTTGATCTGCAATTCTCGCGCGTTGATGAGGTAATGGGCCGTAACTCCGAATCGGGCTGAGGCCACCTGCTTGATATAGCTGTTCTTCGAATCGCCGTTCGGCAAGGGTGTGAACCGCTCCGGATCCTCACCGCCTTCGCCCGTGTTGCTTTTGCCGCCGAGCCGGTTCATGGCAATCGCGAGCGTTTCATGCGCTTCTTTGCTGATCGACCCGAACGACATCGCGCCTGTGTTGAAGCGCCTGACGATTTCTTTCGCCGGCTCCACTTCTTCGATGGGAATCGGCTGCGGCGCGAACTTGAAATCGAGCAGGCCGCGCAGATTCGACCGCCGTTGACTTTCGTCGTTGACGAGTCGAGCAAATTCTGCATAGGTCTTCGCGTCGTTCGCGCGACTGGCATGCTGCAGTTTATAGATTGTTTCCGGATTCCAGTTATGGTGCTCGCTCTGAATGCGATAGTGAACCTCTCCGCCGAAATCCAGTTGACGGATCGCCGCCGGTTCGTAAGCCGTGAGGTGCCGGCGCAGCGTTTCTTCACCAATATCGCGAATCCCGACCCCTTCGATGCGCGATGCCGTGCCGGTGAAGTAGCGCTCGATGACTTCGTGATTCAACCCGATGGCTTCGAAAATCTGGGCTCCACAGTAGGACTGCACGGTCGAGATACCCATCTTCGAAAAGATCTTGAGCAAGCCCTTGTTGATGGCCTTGATGAATTTGCCTTCCGCGGTCTGCGCGTCGAGCCCTTCCGGCAGATAGCCGTCGCGCTCCATGTCCACGAGCGTTTCGAAGACCAGGTATGGATTGATCGTCCCAGCGCCGTAGCCGATCAAACAGGCGAACTGATGGACATCGCGCGGCTCCCCGGTCTCCAGAATCAACCCGACTTCGGTTCTCGTGCATTCCCGCACCAGATGATGGTGTACGGCTGAAATACCGAGGAGGCTTGGAAGAGGCGCCCAAGCCTCATCGACCCCCCGATCGCTGAGAATCAAGAACTTGTACCCCTCCTTGATCGCCTGTGACGCCTCCTTACACAGTTCATCGACCGCCGCACCGAGACCGTCCGCTCCTTCAGTCACGCGGAATAACATGCGGAGCGTCTTGCTCTTGAAATTCGGATCGGAGATGCCGCGGATCTTTTGGAGATCGGCGTTCGTCAAAATCGGCTGTTGCACCTTGATGCGGCGGCAAGATTCTGGCGACTCATCCATCAAATTCGGCTTGGGACCGATGTTCGTGACGAGCGACATCACGAGCTGCTCGCGAATCGGATCGATCGGCGGATTCGTGACCTGAGCAAACAGTTGCTTGAAGTACTTGAACAAGAGCTGCGGTCGATCGGACAGCACCGCCAACGGTGTATCGGTGCCCATCGACGACACCGGCTCTTCGCCGTTCACGATCATGGGCGTGATGACCATCTTGAGCTCCTCGACCGTGTAGCCGAAGGCTTGCTGCCGCTGCCTGATCGTCGGGTGATCCGGCTGCGGAACATTCAACGGCTCCGGCAGCTCATCGAGCGAGACACCGTATTGCGTCACCCAACTGCGATAGGGCTTCCGCTTGGCGATGTCGGCCTTGATCTCTTCGTCGTCAATGATCCGGCCCTGCACCGTATCGACCAAAAACATGCGTCCGGGCATGAGTCGGCCCTTCATGCGGATCTCGTTCGCTGGAACCGGTAAGACTCCGGCCTCCGACGCCAAGACGACCGTGCCGTCCGCCATGACCTGATAGCGACAGGGGCGGAGACCGTTGCGATCCAAGGTGGCGCCGATCATCTTGCCGTCGGTAAAACAGACCGCCGCCGGCCCGTCCCACGGCTCCATCATCGCCGCGTGATACTGGTAGAAGCCCCGACGATCCAAATCCATCTGGGCATTGGCCACCCACGGTTCGGGAATCAACATCATCATGGCATGCGGCAGCGATCGCCCCCCAAGCAGCAGGAATTCGAGGGCGTTATCCAGACAGGCCGAGTCGCTTTGATTGTCGGAGACGATCGGGAACAATTTCTCCATGTCCTTCCCGAACAGCTCGGAATGAAGGCGACCTTGGCGAGCCCTCATCCAATTGACATTTCCCTTCAGGGTATTGATCTCCCCGTTGTGGCACACATACCGATAGGGATGGGCCCGCGGCCAAGTCGGAAAGGTATTCGTACTGAAGCGTGAGTGCACCAAGGCCAGTGCGCTTGCCATCCGTTCATCGGTGAGGTCCTGGTAGTAGGCAGCCATTTGATGGGGCAACAGCAACCCTTTATAGACGATGGTGTTGGCCGACAAGCTGGATACGTAGAAGTGTTCTCGTCCTTGAATGGCCGATTCCGCCACGGCCTTCTCAACCCGCCTGCGAGTCACATAGAGCTTCCGTTCGAACTGCGCCTCATTCAACGCGTCGCGCGCGACAAAGATCTGCCGCATGAACGGCTCCGTCGTTCGCGCTACCGAGCCGATCTTGTCGCTCTTGACCGGCACATCACGCCAACCGAGCAAGCGCAAACCCTCTTCCCCGATGACATCAGCGAACAACTTCTCGCACAGCCGTCGGGAATCTGCATCGGGCGGCAGAAACAACTGCCCCACCCCATACTCGCCGACTTCCGGCAATGACACGCCGGCATCCTCTGCGACCCGTTTCAGGAACGTGTGCGGGACCTGCAAAAGAATTCCGGCTCCATCTCCCGTGCAGGGATCACAGCCCTGCGCTCCACGATGGGTCAGATTCTCCAAGACTTGAAGTCCTTTACGGACGATGTCATGGGATTTCTTCCCTTTGATATCGACGACAAAGCCGATCCCACAAGAGTCCTTCTCGTGCTGAGGATCGTAGAGTCCCTGGTGGCTGGGAAACCCAGGAATCTTCATGTGGCTATCTCGTTCAAAAGATGAAAGTTCCCTATGGGATAGGAAATTGAACCTGCGAGAAACTTGGATGGATTTGCCCCCATGCACTCAGAGTAACCGCCACCCAATTGTTACGATGGGACCTTACTGGATGGGTCATTCTTCTGTCAAGGTTACGAAAGGCCTAGCCTTTCCTTGACGACCAAGGCGTCTTCTGCCATTGTTGACTGTCATTTGGTTCATTACTCATCAGGGGGTGGTATGGATAAGCGACCATCGCGTTCAATCGCCGTTGTGGGATTGGGTTACGTAGGCCTCCCAATTGCCGTGGCATTTGGGAAGATTGCTCCGGTCGTTGGGTTTGACATCAACAAGAGAAAAATTGAAGAGTTGCGAAAGGGAATCGATCGGACAGGAGAGGTATCACAACATGATCTTGCTGCTGCTCAAATAAGATACTCATCGGAGCCCTCGGACCTTAAAGCGGCCGACTTCATTATTGTCGCAGTTCCGACTCCCATCAATGAGGCGTTACAGCCTGATCTTACCGCCTTAGAAAAAGCTTCAGAGCTGATCGGCCACCACTTATCTTTAGGTACCATCGTGGTCTATGAATCGACTGTTTATCCGGGCGCGACGGAAGAAGTGTGCCTACCGATCTTGGAACGTTCTTCTGGAATGAAAGCTGGCGTAGATTTTAAATTAGGCTACTCACCTGAGCGAATAAATCCCGGGGATAAAGAACATACACTCGAAAAGATCACCAAGGTCGTGTCGGCGCAAGACCTTGAAGCTCTGGACATCGTAGCGGACACCTATGCGTTAGTCGTGAAAGCGGGTGTTCATCGAGCATCAAGTATCAGGGTAGCAGAGGCAGCGAAGGTCATCGAAAATACTCAGCGAGACCTTAATATTGCACTGATGAACGAGCTTGCTTTGATTTTTCATCGGCTAGGCATAGATACCAAATCTGTTCTTGAAGCCGCAGGGACGAAATGGAATTTTCTCAAGTTCTCTCCTGGTCTTGTCGGTGGCCATTGTATTGGAGTGGATCCTTATTATTTGACGTCAAAGGCGGAATCAGTGGGCTATCATCCGCAAGTGATTCTTTCCGGTCGGCGCATTAACAACGGCATGGGTAAGTTTGTGGCGGAACACGCCATGAAGCTGCTCAGCCACTTGTCGCGCCCTGCTAATGAGCTCAGAGTAGGAGTGCTCGGTTTGACGTTTAAGGAAAACGTGCCGGATCTTCGTAACAGCAAAGTACCTGACATCATCTCCGAGCTACGTGAATATGGAATCGAAGTGCTCGTGCATGATCCCATCGCAGAAAGTGAAGAAGCCGTGGCAGAGTATGGCATTCACCTTATCGAATGGAAAGAGATGACAAATCTTGATGGATTAATTGTTGCCGTTGCGCACAAGAAGTTTTCCGATATGAGCATCGCCGATCTACTGAAGCCTCTTCGCAATCAGAAGCAAGGCGTCGTCATCGATGTCAAAAGCATCCTTGATCCAACTCACATTCCAGCGTCAATAAAATACTGGCGGCTGTAACGACATGCTGGATCTCAGAGATAGGACAATCTCGATTGTAGGCAACGAGGGATGCACCTTGGTTCTGGCTTGAAGAGAGCATTCTCTTAACCATCACCCTTTGAAACAACTGTTAACGAGAGCAGAGGCCTTTTCCGGCAGCCCGTTCATCCTGATGTGGACTAACGCTCGCGCTCGGAATCAGGGGAGGTGGCTCCGCTTCTTTGGACAGAATCGTTCAGTTTATAAGTGGCGCCTAGACGGTGTGTGCCTACCCGGCGGTGGGCCGTGCAGGCTGGTTCTCCCAGTACACGCGATCGAGCGTGCGTCCGTCATGCGCGCGATGCGGCCTGATGTGATTGTAAAAATGGAAGTAGCGTGCGAGCCCCTGCTGCGCGCCGCTCACCGTCTCGTACGCATGGAGATAAACCTCTTCGTACTTGAGACTCCGCCACAGCCGCTCGACGAAGACATTGTCCCGCCACCGCCCCGTCCCATCCATACTGATCTGAATCTCCTGGTCGTGTAAGAGCCCGGTGAACTCTTGGCTGGTGAACTGACAGCCTTGATCCGTGTTGAAGATCTCCGGGCGGCCATACCGGGTGAGCGCCTCTCGCACGGCTTCCACGCAGAAGTCCGTGGGCAACGTGTTGGACAGCCGCCACGCTAATACCCGGCGACTGGCCCAGTCCAGGATGGCACAGAGATACACAAAGCCGCGCTGCATCGGAATGTAGGTGATATCGGCTGCCCACACGTGGTTCGGACGCGTGATTGTCAGCTGGCGCAGCAGATACGGGTAAATCCGATGGGCAGGATGGCGTTGACTCGTACGCGGCATCCGATAGATGGCTGTAATCCCCATCCGTCGCATCAGAGTGGCCACCTGTCGCCGCCCAATGGCGTGCCCCTCTTGCCGTAACAGATCCCGCAGCATGCGGGTGCCAGCGAAGGGATACTGCAGATGCAGCTCGTCAATCCGGCGCATGAGCGTTAGCACTGCTGCCGAGACCGGCGTTGGCTGGTAGTACGCTGTCGAGCGAGCCACCCCGAGGAGCTCACATTGCCGGACGACGGGCAGTGGATGGGTTCGGTCGATCATCGCGTTGCGCTCAGCAAGCCCGCCTTGATGAGCGCCCCTTCTACAAAATCATTCTCCAGCGTCAGTTGCCCAATCTTCGCGTGCAGCGTCTTGAGATCCAGGGCCTCCGCTGGCGGTTTCGTCCCGCCAAACACGTCTGGGGCCCGGGCCAGCAGTTGCTGCTTCCATTCGGTGATCTGGGTGGGATGGACGTGAAATTGCTCGGCCAATTCCACCACCGTCTTATCACCTTTGACCGCGGCCAACGCCACCTGGGCCTTGAAGGTTGCTCCGTGATTTCGTCTCGTGCGT
>PHGD01000117.1 GCA_011090425.1 Nitrospira sp. LK70
CGACGAATCAAGACAAGAACCCCTGGTCCTGCCGACTAGGGTGCCAAATCTGCTCATCAACGGTGCCGGCGGTATTGCTGTCGGCTACGCAACCAATATCCCGACGCACAACGTCGCTGAGATCATCGATGGCTTACTTCTGTTATTGGAGAGCCAAGAAGTCACGATCGCCCAACTGATGAAGAAGATCCCAGGCCCTGATTTCCCCACCGCCGGGTTCATCTACGGCATGAGCGGCATAAAGGAGGCCTACGAGACCGGTCGGGGTCTCCTGACGCTGCGGGCGAAAGTGGTTGTGGAAACCGACCAGCGCACCGAGCGCGAGCGCCTGATCGTCACGGAAGTTCCGTATCAAGTGAACAAGGCGAAGTTGATCGAGAAGATAGCAGAATTGGTTCAAGAGGATCGAATCAAGGGGATCTCCGACCTCCGTGATGAGTCATCAGACCGCGAAGGGGTGCGGGTGGTGATCGAGCTGAAGCGGAGTGAAATCCCCTTGGTGGTGTTGAACAACCTGTATAAGCATACCCAGCTTGAAGCCACGTTCGGCGTCATCATGCTCGCGTTGGTCAACAATCGTCCAGAAATCCTGAACTTGAAGCAAATTTTGAGTCACTTCCTCGAGCATCGTCGCGAAGTCGTGGTGAGGCGGACGGCGTTCGAGCTACGAAAAGCCGAAGAACGGGCCCACATTCTGGAAGGGCTTAAGATCGCACTCGACCATCTCGACGCCGTCATCGGACTTATCAGACGGTCCCAATCGCCCGAGGAAGCCCGGGGCGGACTGATGCAGCAGTTCAACCTCACCGAAATCCAAGCCACCGCGATCCTCGAGATGCGGCTCCAGCGGCTGACACAGCTCGAGCGGACCAAGCTCGTCGAAGAGTATCAGGAGGTGCTGAAGCAGATCGAATATCTCAAGTCGGTGCTGGCGAGCGAGGCGCTGGTCAGGACCATCATCAAAGACGAGCTGGTCGAAATACGTGAGGCCTATAAGGACGAACGGCGCACCCAGATCGTCAAGGAAGAGGCGGAAATCAGCCTCGAAGATCTTATCGCAGAAGAAGAGGTGGTCGTCACGATATCTCATGCCGGGTATATCAAGCGAAATGCCGTCTCGCTGTATCGCGCGCAGCGACGAGGCGGTAAGGGCAAGATCGGGATGGGCATCAAAGAAGAAGATTTCGTCGAAAATCTGTTTACCGCCTCCACCCATGATTCGCTCCTCTTTTTCACGGATGCGGGAAAGGTCTATTGGCTCAAGGTGCACGAAATTCCAGAGGCTAGTCGCGCAGCGAAAGGCAAAGCCCTTGTCAATCTGCTCGCCCTGTCCGGTAGCGAGAAAGTGACGGCCATCTTGCCGGTAGAAGAGTTCCGGAACGATCGCTATATCGTGATGGGGACCAGGAAGGGCGTTATCAAGAAGACGGAACTGTCCGCGTTCAGTAATCCCAGGCAAGGCGGTATCATCGCGTTGGGGTTGGAACCAGGCGATAAACTCATCGAAGTTCAACTGACTGATGGGCAGCGCGAGATTCTCCTTGGAACCAAACAAGGTATTACCATCCGGTTCAAAGAGGACGAAGTACGACCGATGGGCCGGACCGCGTATGGTGTGAAAGGGATCACGCTCGAAGAGGGGAACGAAGTCATCGGCATGGAAACCATTACCCCCGATTCAACCACCTCGATCTTGACCGTCACGGAAGGTGGCTACGGTAAACGAACGCCCGTTGGCGAATATCGCGTTCAGGGCCGTGGCGGCAAAGGCATCATCAGCGTCAAGACGACCGAGCGAAACGGACCGGCCGTCGGATTTCTGCAAGTACGAGACGGCGACGAAATTATGTTGATCGCCGCGCAAGGCAAAGTGCTTCGTTGCAAGGTGGATGACATTCGCGAAATCGGTCGGAATACTCAAGGGGTTCGCATTCTTGACCTCGATGAGGAGGGAGATCGAGTCGTAGGTGTCGCCCGACTGGCCGAAGCGGTCGAACGAGAAGAGACCGCCGCGGAGGACTCCCCCGAAAGCTAAGCCGGCCGGGCAGTCGTTCAATGCAGGAGCAGGTATTCTTTTCCATGCCTCCCGCCGATCCAAATGCGAAGAAGCCACTGGATATCGTTGTCAAATTTGCGCTCGCGGTTTTCGTGGGGTCCTTCGCCTTGATCTGGGGAGGGATGTATCTCAGTCGCCCCGATCGCTCGATTCCTCCCTATACAATCGGTTCTCAGTCCAGCTATCTCGTGGCGACGGATGTTCCCTCGGGCACGCAGGATGACGAGGTCGAAAAACTGGTTAAGCGGTTTCAAAAGATCGGCCATCAGACGCGCGATTTCGGTCCGATGAAGATCTACCCGACAACTCCGGGCGATCCGGAAGGACGTTATAGACAGATCGTGATTTATGTGTTCGATGACCACAGGCGGACTGATCCAGAAGTCCTGGCGAAGTATCTGGGCGGAGACGCGGCGGTCGTTCACGACTATGAAAGATCGATGCGCGGATACTATCGACTCCAGGATCAGAATGAAGAAGGAGGAATAGGCCCTATCCTCAAGAATGGTCAGGTCACCAGCGGCACACGGATCCTCTTCAAGGGACTTGTGACGGCCCCTTTGCCGGTCGACGCGGAACCTGAGCAGGGTATCTCGATATCACCTCTCTAAGCCGCTCACGGATCGCCGGATCTTGAACCATGGTGGTAAGCGATACCAACTCAGCCCAAGTTTGGTCCGACTGAGTGGACTCGATGTTGGGGGCGAGACTTGCAGGGGAAGCCTTCGTTTCGTCGGGAATCTCTCCGACGCGAAAGGCAATGTCTGTGATAGATCCAGTTCCTGACTCGGCCTGCAGCTTGGCTAAGAGTACTGGTTTGAGGAACGTCAACTGCTGGAGCCAGACGGAATTCCTAACGATGAGGTAAAGCTTCTTGAAGCGAATCTGGGCCGGCCAGGTGTGAGAAGCCATGGGCTCGCCCACGATGTCCCACCAACGACGCTGCAAACGAAGTTCCACTAGTCTCGATTCGAGACCGAGCCGGTTGGAAAGCCCTGAGAGGATGCTGCCGAAGGAATCAAGTGTACCTGGACCGGTCATGTGGCATCATAGGCGGTAGGGGAGAAATAGATCAAGGTGTCGGTTTCGAACCATGGCTAAAGAGACGGAAGATCATCGGAAAGTCGTGGCGACCAATCGGAAGGCTTACCACGATTATTTTATCGACGAAAAGTTCGAGGCCGGGATTGTGCTCAAGGGCACCGAGGTGAAATCCCTCCGGGACAGACGAGTGAACTTACAAGACAGTTATGCGGACGTCAAAGACGGGGAGATTTTTCTCCATCACTGCCACATCAGTCCCTATAGTCACGGCAACATGATGAACCATGATCCGATCAGGACCCGCAAATTGCTTCTTCATCGAAAGGAGATCAACAAGCTCCTTGGGAAAACTCAGCAGAAAGGCCTCACCCTGATCCCCCTCCGAATCTACTTTTCAGAAAGAGGCCAGGCCAAGGTCGAACTTGGATTAGCCAAAGGAAAGAAACACCATGATCGCAGAGAATCGATCAAGGCTCGGGAAGCAGGCCGTGAAGTAGAACGAGCGATCAAAGAACGAAAGTAAGGTCTAAGTTCGTACTCGACCACTGCGCCTCAGACGATGGAGGAGCTCTTTCTCCATCTATCCCAACGAATTAGGCTGACACAACAAAAAGTTCGCTGCACGTCGCCGTTGACAAGCAACGACGTTGCACACGTCGTCTGAACAAACAAACATTCGTTGAGCTACCGAAAAAGCGACACCGTTCTATTTATTTTTCACCATCAAGGAACACCGCCTTATACATCACTCCAAAAACAGCGGTCAACGCGAGCAACGCAAAAAATATGGTCATCATCGCCCTTCACGTCCTTTCATTCGATACAGAACAGATCGTGCAAAAGTGAACGGCCGAAATGAAGTTATGAAAAATTCTCCACAACCAAAAACCTTACCCACCTCGCACATCGATCTGCTGGATAAACCAACAGATTATCGATTATTTCACAATCTCTCGCATATGGTGGGCCGCTCCACCGTCATCTACCGATTTACAAGCTGGAACATTGCGTATAATAATCCGAATATAGCTGCCAATATGGATACTTCGATGATGGACACCATGATAGTCGTTCACCCCCTTTCGTCTTACTAAGCTATGTACGCTTTCAAGATGAAGGTTCCATGATGAGAGCGTGAAGAATTCTTCATGTTCGACGCTTTTCAAGACTGGTACGAAGTCCTCGATAGAGCAACAGGCGTGATCGTTGAAAGGCAGTTTTCAGCATCAGTGAGGCTCCTCGCGTAACGCGCAATGGACGAAGCAGGTCCTTCATGAGGCTGTAGTCCAGAGCTGATCTCCTGGATCGTCCACAATATTCAGTCAATGAAGCTCATCACGAGTATGTAGGAGAATGATCCGTATGATGGCATTTCACCGTCTCTCGTCAGTCTTAGCAAGCTTTTGTGACGGATGAGTGAAGACTTCAACGCGAGGTAAATACGGAACACCCTGGAATGAAACAGACCTTGCACCTCCTATCTTCTCTGCGTGACGTCTTGACCGTTTCATCGAATGCCGCGAGAGGAATCCTCCGGCCAGTGGTCTCGGCCATGCTACGGACGGTTCTTCCGGCCTGGTGCGTCCCCGCGATGATTGCTTGACTGAGTCCCGCAACGACGTACGGAAAGCACACCATTGAAGCAGTGATAATATTTTCCATGTTGTTCTCCCCTTCTTAGTAAGGAAAGCTAACAACGTCACATAAAGAGAGAATGAAGTCAAGGTGAAGAGCGTTTTATCCTCCCCGAGAAGTTCATGTGCTGCCGATGTTGAGTCACTGGAGGATGGCGCATTGTTTCCAAACTCTCGTTCATTAGGAAAGTAATTGGCCATCCGCGACCGTTATCGATCGACTACTTTATCGCGAGATCATTTCGCCCCGGTTATGGTCGTGCGAATTGTGTGTGAAGGAACGGCGCGGATGGCCATAGGGAGTGGACGGTCATGGCAACCCTTGCAAGGGAAAGTCGCTTTGGAAGTGGGTCGCTCACTTGGCAGAACAAAACGCCGGGAGGAGGCGAGTGAGACGAGTTAGAAATGGAGTCGGAACGTAGGTGGACGAGGCCAAAGTGCTTCGAGAACCGCTAAGCAGGGCCCGATTGTTGGGCATGTGCTGGTAAACGTAGGGTGAAGACAGAGCCTTTGTTGACTTCGCTGGTGACGGAAATACTACCCCCATGAGCATCCATGATTTCTTTCACGATGGGCAATCCAAGGCCGGTACCGGCGGAATCTTTCGCCCGTGCCCAATCAGTGCGGTAGAATCGCTCGAACAGATGAGGAATATGTTCCGGTTCGATCCCATGGCCCGTATCCTCGACGGCCACGGTGACCTTGGAACTGATCGTTTGTAGGCGAACCGTGACGGAACCGCCGGATGGGGTGTACCGCAAGGCATTGTCGAGCAGATTGATCAATGCTTGTTTGAGCCACTGTGCATCGCCGAGGACGGACGGAACCGGTTGGGACTCAAATGTCAGGGTAATCCGGTGGTCATCCGCCAAGACCATCAGTTCATCCACGATCTCTTGAATCAGCGGTCCCAGGGCGAGGGGCACGAGATTGACCGGCGGTTTGCTGCTGGTGAATTTCGCCAACGTCAACAATGGGCGAGTCAAGGCAATGAGCCGATCCACTTGCTGGAGGTTGTTGAGCAGCACTTCGCGATATTCTTCGACAGTCCTCGCTTTCATGAGGGCGACCTCCAGGTTGCCCTGCAAGATGGTCAAAGGAGTCCTCATCTCGTGGGCGGCGATTTCGCAAAAGTTCCGTTGAACTTCGCTGCTTCGTTGAAACTGATCCAACACCGCGTTGACCGCCTGGGTGAGTCGCCGAAATTCCCGATAGGGTGAATCTACCGCCAGTCGTTTTCCAAGGTCGGCTTCCGACATCGTTTCTGCCCCGGCGCACAAGGCTTCGATGGGAGCCAGCACCTTCTTTGACAGCCAGAGGCTCCCGATCCAGGCGAGCAGAAGTGTAGCTCCGGACCCAAGCGTCAAGAGGAATACAAGCCCATGCAGCGTTTCCTGGTAATGGAGCAACGACGTTTCCGCCTGCAAAACATACCGCACATGGTCTTTCCCGGCGAAGGGGAAGAACAAATGTCGCGCCGGCATCCCATCGGCTGAGTCCAGTGTTTCAAACGTGATCTTCGCAAGCCGAACTCGTTCAAGCACATGCGGCGGGATCGAGACCGGCGCAGCCGCACGGGGACTGTTCCATAGGAGGCGGCCGTCGGTCGAAAAGATCCGAAGGGCATGCGAGATGTTGGGCAATAGGTGCTGTTCCAGCGTGCCGTGGGTTAAGTCATTGGCCGGCGCAGTGTCCTTGCTGTTGGCCTTCATGAAGTCGGGATACCGCTCCGCGATCTCGGCAAGGGACTCGGCCAATACCAACATTTGTCCATCGAGTAAGCGGTGTAACAAGACCTCGCTGGCGGCGTAGACGAGCCCAGAAAACGCGAGAAGGCCCGTCATCAAGACGACGGCGGACCAGCTGATCAAACTGCGGAGAGATTTCATGCAGGTGAGTCCGGCTCTTCGAGCATATACCCGGCACCACGCACTGTGGCGATCAAGGGCGGCGAAAAATCCCGGTCGATCTTCGCGCGTAGAGCCCGAATATGGGCGTCGACGATGTTCGTCATGGGGTCATAACTGATGTCCCACACATGCTCAATGATCGCGGTTCGCGTGAGCACACGATTCTTGTTCCGCAAGAGAAATTCTAAGAGGGCATACTCCTTATTCGTCAGGAAGATTTCCTGCTCGGCGCGCCAGACACGGTGAGAAGCCGGGTCCAATCGAAGGTCGGCTGCTTGAAGATGGGCAATTTGCTGGGAACTTCCTCGGCGCAAAAGCGCCCGAACGCGGGCGAGCAATTCCGCGAAGGCGAACGGCTTCGGCAGAAATTGATCCGCCCCCGTGTCAAAGCCGGATACCTTCGTCTCCACCGTATTGCGCGCCGTGATGAGCAGCACCGGAGTCGTGATGCCCTTGTCTCGAACGCGGCGGCAGAGGGTCAAACCGTCAAGCTTCGGCAGCATCACGTCTAGGATCAAGAGATCGTAAGGGTTGTTCAACGCCAACGCCAACCCTGCTTCACCGTCGGCAGCAGCGTCCACCGCATAGTACTCTTCCTTCAATCCTTTTCTGATGAACTGGGCAAGATCCGCATCGTCTTCAACGAGCAGAATTCTCATGGTCTACCTCATGACAGAACCACGCAGATCGGCAGCAAAGGAATCGGTTGCTCAACAGAGGCTGCTCTTGCAATCTGTGACCACCAGGTTGGTTGCTTTTTCGTCGGCTTCGAGGTCGATGGTCAGCCAGGCGATCCCCATCGCCCGCTCATCCTGATGAGCCCCACCGCCCCCCTCAAGAAGGCTGACGACATAATACCGGCCGCCGGGAACTTTCGTGAACCAAAAATGACCGGTTGGATTGGCCCTCGTCGTACGGAGATAGGGAATCAGCCGTTTATCGGTCAGCAGGTGGGCCATGACCTCACGAAGGCATTCCATAGGCGATCCCTGCGTCATGAGGGACTCTGATGACGATGTTCCACCTTTGAGAGGGCAGGAGTAATCCCGCACATGTTTATCGAACCAATGGCGAGTGTATGGAACCATTGGAATCAAGTAGATCGAGGCTCCCGCCTGCGTCACGGCTTTTCCAGATGGCGTACGCAAGAACACCTGTCCAGCCGCACTTCCCCGACCTTTCGCTCTGTAGGCGAAAAATTCTTTCTCATTGAAGGACGGTGGGCTCGATGAGCCCGGCGTCACCGCCTGTGCCGGTGCGACAGGGAAGCAGCTGATCAGCAACAGCCCTGCAAGCCAACACCTGAGTTGCCTGTCACGCCGCGTCATGTCGCGGAAGCCGACGCTGCGGCGGACTCGTCGAGCACGATTGAAGCCGAGAGGGATTTGTGTTTGAGGGCACGGCCTTTGTCCGGGGTCGGATCGGTGACAAGACCATACACCTCGCGACCCTCGTGGCCATCCGGTAAATATTCCGTAATCGGCATCCCATCTTCACGAACAAACAGGAGGCAATGACAGTACTTGTAGATCTGCATTTCGTCGCAGGCGCAGATCCACCGTCGGAGCTTGGCTTCGGTTTCCTTATCCTTGTAAAAGTTACAAGGGCAGAGCGGTTTCCCGAGTTCGTCGATATGGGACGCTAATCCCTTGACGACCGCCTCCGTCACGGCGGTATTGGGATGCATCGCGGTTCCGCTTTTCTCGGCAAAACCTTGTACGAACTTCCGGATCTTATCGAGGCTTTCCTGCGTCGGTTCAGCCATGGACTTCTTCCTCCAGTGGTGACGGACAGAGTCGCTAGTTTACAAGGATAATTCGCTGCTTTACAATCCGTGCTCTCAGCTGATGCCCGTAATAAGCCATGAAGGACATGTCAAGTCGACAGATCTTGCTACAGCGGCTGATCCCCGAGTTGAGTCCGGCGGTCGCGGAGACTGTGGTCGCTGCTTTGCGGGCCACCCACATGCCGGATGCTGAGGCACGGGTACTGACCCTGCTGGATGAGCTCCACGAGTTGTCCGAAAAAGCAGCTGGCTCAGCGGTGGCGGCCTTGCCTGAGCTGAACCGACGGGCCGGCCTCTCGCATAGCATTTTGTGGCTCGATCTCGGAGCGGCCCTGGCTCAGTCCTCAGGTGCCTCCGCGCTGAAGTATTTCAAAGACAGTCCTTTGATCCTTGGGCTGATCGAAGAAGGCGATGCGCGCACAGAAGTCTTAACGATCGGTCTGGAAATTGCTGAGCAAGACGCCAACGTTGCGCTCGAATACATCCGCCATGCCCCCGAGATTCTGTCAGAGGTTCCTGCCACGCAGTTGCGACCCTGGCTCGAGATCGGCATCGACCTGACCCAGGTCAACGTCGTCGTCGGTCTTGAGTTTATCCGACAAATCTCCAAGCTGGCTCCCGTGCTGCCTTGGGAAGCGGTGCGCAGCTGGGCCATGGTGGGCATGAAATTGATTGTGCCGAATAGCCTCGGGAAGCCGGACTATGTGGCGACCATGGAGTTTCTACGAACCAGCCCATCGATTCTCGGAGATATCGAAGACCCTCCCGTTCGGGGAAAGGTGGTATCCCTGTGCTTCCTGTTGGCTGAACATTCACCCGCGTCCAGCCTAACGTGGCTCGCAGAGTCACCCGCCCTCTTAAGAACGTTGCCGTCAATGGAATGGCGGATCCGGCTGTTGCAGTACGGCGCCCTGCTTGCCGAGAAGCAGGCCGAAGTGACCGTCGATTACCTGCGTCGCGCCTCCGAACTTGCGGGACTCATCGGAAATGGACCCGAAGCCCTCGCCCGATTCGAGAATTGGTTTAAGGTGGGAATGGAAGTAGCGGCCTACGGCCCAGAGGGAGCGCGCGCTTATTTTTCAGTAGAGTCAAGAAAGGCGCTGGCTTCGGTCGAACAAGCCTTGAGCGGGGTACCGTTTCGGCAGATCGCGCGACGATTGAAACTGTTCGTTCAAGGACTCTGTGGAACCGACGTGACAGTGACGGCGCTTCCTGATTCTGTGACTTCTCCAGCCCGAGCGACGGTCAGTCCAGACGGGAAGACCATTTCCTTGCCGGCGCTGCTCCGTCGGTATTCGACGGCCACGGAAAACGAACGGCTCTATCTCGTGATGGCGGCGCATGAAGCTGGACATTTGGAATTCGGTACCTATCGCCTCCGGCTTGAATCTCTCGCCGATTTGGTTGAAACCGTACGACGGCGATATGGTCGATCCAATGAAGCGAGGCCAGAAACACTGGCCGTTTTCTTTCAGATGTATCCGACCCCCGCGCTGGTACGGGACCTCTGGACGGTGCTGGAAGATGCGCGTATTGAATTCCTGCTGCAAGTCGAGTATCCGGGACTCCGCTGCGACCTTGCGCGATTCGCCGCTGAATCCATCGTTCCGCGCGATCCGGCTCATGGAGTAACGGCCAAAGAATTGATCGTCGATGGTCTCCTGAGACTCTCCACCGGTGAAGCGGTAGGTACCGCAGTGCCCGGAGCTGTCAGGGAAGAAGTCTCAATCCTCTGGAGCATGTGTCGTTCCGTTCTCAAGACTACGGCTACTGCAGAAGAAGCGGTTCGTGTTGTCGATGGTGTCTACAGGCGGTTGGAAGAACTGCTGGCGGCTCGCAGAGAGCCGATACGCGCAGATCGGTGCGAGGAACAAAAAGGTGCAGAAACGGGACGGATGAAACCGGAGCAACCGGGCGATCAATACCGAGCCGTGGCCGATGCGACTTATCGTGGCTCGATGAATCCGGAGTTCATCACGTGGAGTCAGGAACAATTCGACCGGCAACAGGAGCCTTCGGTGCAATCGGATAGTCGAACGAAGGAGAATGTTCGGAGCGGCGGACAAGATTCCGAAAGCAGAGATATGCTGAGCGAGGGGCGTTCATTGCCGTCCATTGTGGAAGAGTGCATCACGCTTGAGTTGGAAACACCACTGATCCAGGAGCTCACCCCTCATGATGAGCGAGCGATCCTCTACGCTGAGTGGGACTATCGGATTGAGGATTACCGGATGAATTGGTGTCGCGTGGTGGAACAACCCGCGGATCTGGGATCCGATGACTTTGTCACGGAGACGTTGGTTTCCCACCAGAGTACCGTCAAATCACTGCGCAGGTTTTTTGAAGGCTTGCGTCCCCCAACCTTTCGCCGCGTCGCCGGGCAAGCCGACGGAGAAGAGGTGGATCTCGATGCTGTTGTCCGGCGAACAGCGGAACAGCGGGCGGGTATGGTAGGCGAAGATCGGCTGTACATCCGGCGGGAAAAACGAGAGCGCGACGTGGCGGTGGCCTTCCTCGTTGATGTCAGTGGATCCACAAGCCGAGATCTTGGAACCGGTCGTCGGGTCATCGACATTGAGAAAGAAGGCCTGATACTCCTCTGTGAAGCACTGGAAGCAGTCGGCGATCAGTATGGACTCTATGCCTACTCGGGCCAAGGGCGAGGGAAGATAGAATTTCTCACGATCAAGGACTTTGACGAGCGACTCGGGGCGGAGACAGCCCATCGGCTTGGTGGCCTGGCTCCTCGTCATCAGAATCGCGACGGTGCGGCGATTCGGCACACCACAGCGAAGCTCCTGACCAGGGGAGCCAAGAACCGACTCCTCGTGCTGTTGAGCGATGGCAGACCCTTGGACGACCAGTACAAGGACGCCTACTCGTTGGAAGATACGAAGGTGGCACTACGCGAGGCAAGACAACGGGGAGTCGAACCTTTTTGTATCACCATCGATCGGGAAGCTGAACATTATCTACGCAGCATGTACGCCGATGCACGATATTGCGTGATAGACCGCGTCGAAGCACTGCCGGCGAAGTTGCCTAGAATTTACAAACAATTGACTGGGTAAGAGCTCGAGAACATGACGAACTCGATCGGGAAGCCGGCGATCCCTGCATGGTTGTATAAGCTCTTCACAGGGCATCAGTATCCCTATGTCCGTCGACTGGCCAAGTTCGGGCAGACGGTGAAACCCGGCGAAGACCGTCCGGAGCCGACGAAGGAGATGATTGAAGCAAAGTTCTGGGAAGTCTATCCTCGTTGCCGAATGAAAGTATTGCAGGAGGTCAAAGAAGGGATGATCGTGGTCTTTCATGACCTGGGTGAGTATCCTCCGGGCGGCTTTCAAGAACTCGTCGACCACCCGGAGGAGTTCCTGGCAAACACATTCGGTAAGAAGAAGATCAAGGTCAATTTCTATGACGGAGATAATTTCGTCTGCACGATCAACTTCAAAGTTGCGGGCTGGACGGAGCACGAACATGCGTGAAGAGTGAGGTGGTCATGATGAAGCGACCGAAAGTCACGGTAGTAGGTGCGGGGAACGTCGGAGGGACGACGGCTCAGCGGTTGGCTGAGAAGAATTTGTATGACGTGGTACTGCTCGATATTGCCCAAGGAATTCCACAGGGCAAGGCCCTCGATATTTCACAGGCGGGGCCGGTCTGTGGGTACAGCACGCAGGTGGTCGGCACCAACGATTACGCCGAAACAGCCGGATCATCGATCGCCGTGATCACCTCCGGCAAGCCGAGAAAGCCTGGCATGAGTCGAGACGAGTTGCTGGCGACGAATGCCAAAATCGTGCAATCCGTCGTCATGGAATTAGTCGCCCACTCTCCGGACATTATCCTGATCCTCGTCACCAATCCATTGGACGCCATGGTCCATGTGGCCTGTTCTGTCAGCGGACTCCCTAAATCGAGAATCATCGGGATGGCCGGAGTGTTGG
>PHGD01000197.1 GCA_011090425.1 Nitrospira sp. LK70
GTTCTTGGGACCTGAGAGACCTTCATTTCGGTGATGCCTCCAACCTCGTCAATGTACTTGGTATGGAGGACCAATCTGCCCTTCGGCATAGGGCATTGGACACCATAAGCTAGGGGCTCGTCAAGCTATGCAGCCCGGAAAGAGCGATGGCGGAAAGCACTAGAGGAAGATTGGAAAAGCACGGAAAGCGAAGGGTGGCCGAAGTGAGGAAAAATTCTACGTTTTTCTCACCAGCAAAACCCCGTCCCGGATCGTGACCAACACGGCGGTGACGCTGGGATCAGCTGCTACGGTCCGATTGAGTTCCTGAATGGCGGCGGTGGATTCGTCAGGCGGCGGTTGTTTCAAGACCTCGCCGCTCCACAGCACGTTATCGATCAGGATGACGCCCTTTGGATCCAGCAGATCGAGCGCACGGCGGTAATAATTGAGGTAATTGGTTTTGTCGGCATCGATGAAGATGAGATCGAATGGACCGGAGAGCACACCCATCGTATCAAGGGCCGGACCCATTCGGATGTCGATCTTTCTCCCGAACGGCGCTTGCCCGATATAGCGCCTGGCCACCGCCGCTGACCTCTCATCGGTTTTCCGGCAAGGCTTCCGCAAAGCACAACGCGCTGTAGCCCGTAAACATTCCGATTTCGAGCACGCGCTTCGCGCCCACCAACTGCGTCATCATTTTGAGGAAGGCCCCTTCCAAAGGACCGACCAGCATCTGAGAGTGCTCCATAGTCCGATAGGTTTCTTCGCGCAGTGCGCGACAGACCGAGGATTCCGGCATGGAATGGGTTTCGGCGTAGGCTTCGATCTCGGACGGAATCAGCTGTTTCATCTGTATCCCCTTCAGCAATTTGAAAAGACTGATGTGGTTGCGTACACTGCGCACAACTGTCGAATCATGAGCGGATCTTAACATAGTGCAAAGGAGACTTGATTGAAGACGCTCGCGACGTTGGAACCGCTGACGACCAGGTTGCTGGAAATTCAACGCATCAATAGTGCCGCCTCGGTCTTGTCGTGGGATCAGGAAACCTATATGCCGGCCGGCGGGGGGGAAGCGAGGGCCGAGCAGATCGCCGTGCTTCAGGGCCTGGCCCATCAGAAGTTGGTCTCGCCCGACGTTCAGCAGCTCTTGGCTCAATGGGTCGACCCTGCCACCGGCCAGGCAGCCGACCAATCAGGTGAGACATGGGATGAGCCGTCTCGCTCGCTCTTGCGCGAAGTGTGGCGTGATTTCAGCCGCGCAAAGAAGCTGCCCTCGGATTTCGTCGTGAAGTTGAGCCGCGAGTGTTCGCTGGCCCAGCAAACGTGGGGCGAGGCGAAAGAACAAAATAAATTCGTGATGTTTCTGCCGAACCTCCGGACGGTGCTGCAGCTCAAGCGGGAAGAAGCCGAGTATCTCGGATATCAGGATTCGCCCTACAACGCCCTGTTGGATGTCTATGAACCAGGCGCGACCATAGCCGGCCTCCAGCCTGTGTTTGCCGCACTCAAAGCGCGTCTCGTGCCCTTGCTGAAGCGAATCACTCAGAGCCACGTTCACATCGATGACGAAGTATTGCGCCGTTCTTATGACCAGACTCGACAGCTGGAGTTCGGTCGATCGGTCTTGATCGCGATGGGATATGACTTCGAGCGCGGCCGACTGGATCTCTCAGCCCATCCCTTCACCACATCGTTTCATCCGACCGACGTGCGCGTGACGACCCGCGTTCATGAACATGAATTGCAATCCTGCCTCTTCAGCTGCATCCATGAAGGAGGGCATGGGCTGTATGATCAAGGGCTGGATCAACGGTATTTCGGCACACCTCTGGGCGATTCGGTCTCCCTGGGCATCCATGAAAGCCAGTCTCGTCTCTGGGAAAATTGCGTCGGACGTTCGCGATCTTTTTGGCGCTTTTTTTTCCCGATTCTGCAGCAGACCTTTCACCACCAATTGCGCGGGGTGGATATCGACCGGTTCTATGCCGCCGTCAATCGCGTGAGGCCGTCGCTGATCCGCGTGGAAGCCGACGAGCTGACCTACAATCTCCATATCATGCTGCGGTTCGAGATCGAACAAGCGCTCGTGGAAAACAGGACCCAGCCAGACGACTTGCCGACGATCTGGAATCAGAAGATGAAGGACTACTTGGGCATCGTCCCGACTTCCGACACGGAAGGGGTGCTGCAAGACGTGCACTGGTCATTCGGTGCCTTCGGATACTTCCCGACGTACACATTGGGCAACCTCTATTCCGTGCAATTCTTCGAACAGGCCAAGCTGGAGATTCCACATTTGGAGGATGAGATTGCAGCCGGTCGGTTACTGATCTTACGCCGGTGGCTGGAACAGAAAATTCATCGGTGGGGCCGCATGTTCACGCCGACCCACCTCGCGCAACGCGTGACCGGTTCAGCCGTCAGTCCCGAGCCCTTTCTCAACTATGTTGAAAAGAAATACAGCGAGCTCTACCAACTCTGAGCTTCCATGACAGGTCGCCCCTCGTACCCCATTGCGGCGTTGAGCTTTGTCAGGATGGTTGGAGACAGTGCAACTTCAGCCTGCACCTCGATCCGATGCGGCACGAGCAGCGTGGTGTGGAACACAATATCTCGAATGGGAATCTTGAGCTCAGGGTCTTGCGGTGTGCTCAGCTGAACCGATTCGACGGAATTCGTGATGGTACCGCTGTCTTGATGTCCATAGGCGGCGACGACGGCATCAACGATGTCTTTGGCCTTCTCGTTGGCCGCCACCCCTTCGATTGCGTTCAGGAGTAACGGTATGGTCTCCTCCTTCACCTGATCCGAGACCGTGAAATTTTCGATCCGCCCTTTCCGACGGAGAGAGGTCAGGTCGTTATCGAGATCT
>PHGD01000019.1 GCA_011090425.1 Nitrospira sp. LK70
CGAACGTCAGTTGCGGTCTACACGCTGTCGCCATCGGGTTCCTCCGTCACTGTCCGTAGAAGCTGCTTGGTCGCCGCTCCTATAGCACAGTTCGGAGCCTCGATGGCTTTTTTTCTGGCCTGAGTCGTGAATAATGCGGGCTAGCGGTTTCTCTGCTTCGCCTTCGCGGTTGGCACGGCCTCGATGGGATCTTCGGGCCAATGGTGCTTGGGATATCGTCCGCGTAATTCTTTGCGGACATCGTGATAGCCCCGCTTCCAAAAGCCACCAAGATCTTGGGTGACCTGCACCGGCCGTTTGGCGGGCGACAGGAGATGCAAGATCACAGGAATCTTTCCGTCCGCTACGCGCGGCGTGTCCTTGCAACCAAACATTTCTTGGAGACGCACCGCCAGCACTGGGGACTCGGTTTGCTCGTAATCGAGTGGAAGGCGGGAGCCGCTCGGAACAAGGATATGGGTGGGAGCCAGACGGTCAAGACGACGCTGTTGTTCGTGCGTCAGTAAGGCATGGAGCGGTGCGGTCAGATCGAGTCGTTTCACTCGATCGAGGGTGGTGATGCCGGTCACGTAAGGACCAAGCCACTGATCCAATGTCTGAAGCAGTGCCTCGTCGGAAAGGTCGGGCCATCCTGATTGAGAACCATCAATACGTCTCAGCCACATGACGCGGGCGCGCCACTGTTGAAGCAGATGGCCGAATGATATAACGTCAAGATAAGATTTACGTATTCCTTGTAAGATGGCGTCTCTTATTTTATTTGTATCGGGCGACGAGACGGCATCTTCTACAAGAATCATCGCTCCGAGTCGTCGGCGGCGTACGGCTCGTACCGCGTTGAGGGCGTCATCCCATGCGATCTCTTCTTCTTCAACCAGCCGATCATGGTAAAGCGATTCAATATCTTGCAATGTGATCGGAACAGCGAGATTGATCTCGGACCACTGATCGCTCCCATCCAGGTCGGCAATCACCAAGAAGGGTTCGACGGCCAAGGAATCGGCGGTCCTAAATCGTGCGCCTCTGCCATTCACAAGGCGGTAGTGCCCTGCACGGTCCGCCTGCCGCCGCGCAATTCGATCAGGGTAAGCCAGTGCAACCAAGCGCCCGACCGAGCTTGAACGATCGTATCCCTTGGCTTCCAACCCATGGGATGAGTCATTGCTGAGCCGCCTCCGCCATAGGTGAGCAGTTCGCCTCACTCGGTCAACCGCGGCTCGATTCACCACCAGGCCAATGGAATCGTACTGACCCCGCAGAACATCCATCCTGATCCGCAGGTCGGCGTTCTGTCGTTCGCGTGATCCATGAAGAATGTCGCGTTCACTCAAGAGCGCCGCCACCTCGCAAGCGAGATCAGCAAGACCCGATGGTACTGCCCGGAGTATCATGTGCGCGAGGCGGGGGTGCAGCGGAAGGTCGGCCATTCGTCGAGCATGGTCGGTCGGTCGGCCATCGGCAGTGAAGGCTCCGAGTTGGATCAGTAGATCTCTGGCCTGAGCGACCGCACCGGCAGGTGGCGGAGTGAGCCACGACAGTTCCGCCGGATCTTGTGCGCCCCACTGGGCAAGATCGAGCATGAGGGGAGTGAGATCCGCATCGAGAATTTCCGGTGGACGACGGGGAGCAAGCAGAGCCTGTTCTTTTCCGGTCCACAGCCGGTAACACATCCCTGCTTCAAGTCGTCCGGCCCTGCCGCGACGCTGTTCAGCAGAATCTTTTGTGATCCGAATGGTCTCCAATCGAGTCAGACCGGAGCGAGGATCGTACCGTGGAATCCGTACCAGGCCTGCATCGATCACCACGCGGATACCGTCGATCGTCAGACTGGTTTCGGCGATAGAGGTGGCAAGTACGACCTTTCTCCGTCCGGGAGCGGTCGGCCGAATCGCTGCATCTTGCATGTCCTGAGGAAGATCGCCGTGCAGCGGCGCAATCTGTACGGAATGGTCAAGGTTGGAGTCGATCAGTAGTCGCTCGACTCGGCGAATGTCCGCCATCCCCGGGAGGAAGACTAACAGACTACCGCGATCTTTTATGAGTGATTGCCGGATGCGTTGCGACACGGCCACGTCGAGCCGCCCGGTAAGAGGCTGATCAAGGTACTGGGTCTCGACCGGAAACATTCGGCCTTCGCACGTGATGATGGGAGCTCGACCCAACAGTTCGGCAATCGGACCGCAGTCCAGAGTGGCCGACATTATTAGAAGACGAAGGTCGGGGCGAAAGAGGCGTTGAGCCTCGAGGCACAGGGCAAGTCCCATGTCTGCTTGCAGGCTTCGTTCATGGAACTCATCAAACAGCACGATGCCATAGGCCTCCAGCGATGGATCCTCTTGGAGCAACCTGGTCAGAACCCCCTCGGTGACGACCTCGATTTGAGTCGTCGGTCCGATCTTGGTTTCGAGACGCATCCGATAACCAACGGTCTCCCCGACCTGTTCGTGCAACTCTTCCGCCATGCGACGAGCGGCGGCTCGCGCGGCGAGCCGCCGGGGCTCGAGCAGCAAGAGTTTTTTACCCGACAACCAGAGCTCGTTCAGGAGCGCCAAGGGGACGCGCGTGGTCTTGCCGGCTCCTGGAGGGGCGGTCAGCAATGCATTCGGGCCGGCCTCCAATGCTCGACAGATTGACGGCAGGACATCTTCTATTGGAAGTGTGGACATGACGTGATAGGGTCACAAATAGAGCTGTACTGTACCAGAACATGAAGATGAGGATGAATGGCGAACCGCTCAGGACGTGAGGGAGAACCGATGGCGCCTTATCGTTGGAGCCACAATAAACCGACAAGACCTGGCTGGTACTGGTTCCGCGGGCCGGCCCACGAAGCCGACCCGTTTATCGTGCTTGTCGATCAAGCGGGAGAGTTCCAATGGCCGGACGGCGGATTTCAAGAGGTCTCGCTCGCCAACGGCGAGTGGGCCGGTCCAATCGAGGAACCGGAAGAGTAGAGCGAGGCCTTACGTAAAAGAGGACTGAGGATGAGGGGTTTCGTCCATTGACGAACGATAGAATGAGCCATAGCGTCAGTCCATATGAGGAATTGTCACGGGGATGATGGATGATGAAGGAAACGGTCGAGCCACATCTGTTTATTATTCTGGGGGCGACAGGCGATTTAACGCGACGGAAACTGCTGCCTGCATTGTTTCACTTGCGAACCTACGGTGAGCTGGAGAAGCAGAATACGCTCATCGTCGGAGCTGCATTGCCCGAAATGAGCGAGGACGCTTTCCGCCTGTGGGCTTATGAGGGGTTGCGCAATTCAGGAGCTCGTAACGCTTCTGATCTCCGGCAATGGGGCGAAGACCAGCTGTACTATCAAACCCTGCGGGAAGGCAAATTATTGGACTACCAAGCCCTCGCCGCGTTTATTGCCCGCCTTGAAGTTGCCAGGAATCTGCCTCCAAATCGTATCTTCTATCTGGCGCTTCCCCCGACGATTGTGCCTGAAACCTTGGAATTACTCGACCAAGCGGGTTTGCTGAAAAGCCGTGGGTGGGTGCGCGCCGTCTTGGAAAAACCCTTCGGTCACGATTTTCATTCTGCCCGGGCGCTCAATACCCTTTTACATCGTTATCTGGACGAATCGCAGATTTATCGCATCGATCACTATCTCGGCAAAGAGACCGTGCAAAACTTACTCGCCTTTCGGTTCGCGAACCCGATTTTTGAGTCACTGTGGAATCGCAATACGGTGGAGAGCGTGGAAATCACCGTCGCTGAAGACCTCGGTGTCGAACATCGTGGAGCCTACTATCAAAAAGCCGGAGCCTGCCGTGACATGGTACAGAACCATTTAACGCAACTATTGACCGTCGTCGGCATGGAGGTGCCGACTTCCTTCGAAGCCGCTGAGATCCGGGCTGAAAAATTGAAAGTCCTTCGCTCTATTTCACCGATTCGTCCACAGGACGTGATCTTCGGCCAATATAGGGCGTGGGAGGTCGCCGGCCAGCGGATTCCCGGCTACCTGGAAGAACCAGGTGTACCTCCAGACTCGACCACTGAGACCTATGTGGCGCTGAAGTTGGAGATTCACAATTGGCGCTGGAGGGGAGTGCCGTTTTACTTAAGAACCGGAAAGCGGCTTCCTCGCAAGATCACGCAAGTGGCCGTCACCTTTCGAGCGGCGCCCACGCAAGTCTTTCGATCTTTGGAGCCGGGTAGTCTGAATTCCAACAAGCTGTTGATCACCTTGCAGCCGGGTGAAGGCTTCTCGCTCTGCTTTTCCGTGAAAACTCCCGGGCGGCCCTTCAAGTTCACCGATCGGGCTTTGGGATTCGACTATGGTCAGGGATTCGGCGGCGAGTTGCCGGAAGCCTATGAGACGCTATTGCGTGACATCATGATCGGTGACCAGACATTGTTCGTCACCGCAGAGTTTACGGAAACAGCCTGGCGACTCTACGACCCCCTCTTGATCGGTCCACGACCAGTGCATGTCTACACCGCCGGATCGTGGGGCCCAAGGGAAGCAGACGCGCTCGTGGAACGGAACGGGCTGAACTGGCAATTGGGTTGGTAAGCGCTCCAGATGTTGGACAGACCGCCTCCCGTTCACGTATTACTATGATGCATGCCTGCCGATCCCGGCCGCCCTATCACTACGAACATTCCCCAACGCATGGACCGGTTGCCGTGGGCGCGCTGGCACTGGCTCGTCGTGGGAGCATTGGGTATCACGTGGCTGCTCGACGGGCTTGAAGTGTCGATTGTGGCCGCACTCGGCCCGATGCTGACCCATCCTGACACATTACATCTCACACAATCGGAAGTAGGACTTACGGCCTCCGCCTACCTGGCAGGTTCGGTCCTCGGCGCGCTCGTCTTTTCTTATCTCACCGATCGGCAGGGGCGAAAGAAATGGTTCATGATCACCTTGGCCCTCTATCTTACGGCGACGGTTCTGACGGCTTTTTCATGGGACCTGATAAGCTTCATGTTCTTTCGATTTCTGACCGGAGCCGGCATCGGCGGCGAGTATGCAGCCATCAATTCCGCGATTGATGAATTGATTCCCGCCCGAAATCGTGGCCACACAGATCTGGCGATCAACGGAACGTGGTGGCTCGGCTCGGCGGCCGGCGCCTTGATGATGTTGCTCTTGTTGAATCCTGAGATCTTCCCTGAATCCATCGGATGGCGGCTCTGTTTTGTCCTTGGTGCCGTGCTTGGAGTGGCCATCATCATTGTTCGGCGCTTCATTCCAGAAAGCCCGCGCTGGCTCATGACCCACGGTCGGGTTCCTGAAGCCGAAGCCATTGTGTCACAGATTGAACGAAGCGTGGCGCAAGATCGAGGCATCTCACTGTCTGACCCTCCAGGCACGATCACGGTACATGCGCGCCCCCACGCGACGATTGCAACCGTGGCACGCGAACTCTTTCAGTCTTATCCGCGGCGAACGGTATTAGGCATAGGATTGATGGTCACACAATCGTTCATGTACAACGCCGTATCGTTTACCTATCCGCTGCTGCTGACGAAGTACTATGCCGTACCAACCGCAGACATCGGCCTCTACATCCTCCCGTTCGCACTGGGTAATTTTTTAGGACCACTCTTGTTGGGGCGTCTGTTTGATACGGTGGGCCGCAAACCGATGATCAGCTTCACGTATGGTATCGCCGGTATCCTGTTAGGGCTCACGGGATACCTGTTCTGGACTGGTTCTTTGACGCTCTCCACACATATGCTCTTGTGGTCATCGATTTTCTTTTTTGCCTCGGCCGGAGCAAGCGCCGCCTATCTGACGGTGAGCGAGGTGTTTCCGATGGAGATCCGTGCGATGGCGATCGCCTTTTTCTTCATCGTGGCACAGGGCGCCGGCGTGGCGGCACCGTGGCTCTACGGAATGCTCATCGAAACATCGGCCACAAGCGTCTTCTACGGATATCTCGTGGGTGGAGGCATGATGCTCGTCGGTGCAGCGATTGAGCTGTGGTTGGGAGTCAATGCGGAAGGGCAGTCGCTCGAGCAATTGGCGCCCCCATTATCCGCGCGAACGTCTACCGAGGTGGGATGAGTCTCAGTCCAGATGGCCGAGTCATCAAGGAGGCCTTTCTAAGACCGTCTCCAGTTCTTGGAGATCGTTCATGCGTGCTACCACCTGGCGGGAACTTGTGGAAAGAGAACACCATGAACAACACGATGACCGCAGCCTGCTATGTGTGTTCGCAGGCTCGTGACTCCGTGAAGACATCTTATTCGATCCTCTTTGTGACATGACGCCATGCATTCATTGGAGGATAGTCCCTGAAAGGTTTTGAATGAAGCGCATGTTCTGCTGGTGTCCCCTGGATTGTTACCTGTATCTGTGCTACATCCTCACGCGATTGAAGGCGTTGTGAGCGAGTTTTCATGAATGCCGGTCACATTGCGGAGGGAGCCGACCTCTGAGGCTTCTGGATCAATTGGGACAAACAGTAGGTCGGCTGCTGGGAGGACAAGGAGGACCCATTCCTCTTGGAGCGGGACTACTCGGAAAGGACGGCTGAATCGGTGGACTGGCTGGTCTTGTTCAGGCCTTTCAGGAAACGGCCTGAAGGACATCGTGAATTCCTGGGTGAGCACAGGCTAGAATCTACCCGTCACGCCGAGACAGATCGATCAATGTTTAGGAGACGACCTGCTGAGCCGATTGGCGAGTTACGCTGGACTCTCCTCTGGCTCGGCTAGCTTCAAGCTCGCCGGGCTTCTTCCTGATCTCGTCGATAAGCCGACACCGAATGGAAAGATGGAAGCTTGTGGACTCGATCAACTGCCGAAACTCGTGCATGGCAGGTAACGACCTGAAGCCTCGATCTTTGCACCATATCGTTATGATCAATCAATTTGGATTATGGCTGCGTCTTATTGCTGTTCTTTTTCTTCTTGATCAATGGATCATTGGCGTCGCCGCTTTTCCGGAAGAGGGGCAACGAGAGGGTGCCGCTGCGGAGATCATCAAGGGACAGGACGGGGCTCCCATGGTCCTCATCCCTGCCGGGTCCTTTCTCATGGGCAGTAACGACGGGTTGCCGAACGAGCGCCCGGAACATCATGTCACAGTCGACGCCTATTACATCGATCAATTTGAAGTCACCGCCGGCCGCTACCAGAAGTTTGTCGAATCGGCCAAGCGCGGCTTGCCACCGATGTGGGATGATGAAGCGGCTCGGACCCTGAGTGACCTCCCTGCCGTGGGGATGGCGTGGACTGACGCCGCAGCATACTGCAGATGGGCCGGCCGGCGCCTTCCCACGGAAGCGGAATGGGAAAAGGCTGCGCGGGGAACCGATGGTCGACGCTATCCTTGGGGGCCCATGCAGCCGTTCATCGACATAGCAAATTATAATCGAGGCGTCTGGGTGAGCGAGGCTGTGACCTTGGTTCCCGTCGGCAGTGGCCTTGGGGGGATGAGTGTACGATATGGGCTGGAGAACGGTGGTAGAAGCCCCTATGGACTATTTCACATGGCCGGGAATGCAGCGGAATGGGTGGCTGATTGGTATGACCGTGAATACTATCTCAAGAGTCCGGAAAAGAATCCTTTCGGACCGACTGTCGGCGAGAAGCGTGTGCTGCGAGGCGGATCCTGGGCAGACTTGCCGATCGCGTTGCGTGTGACGGCTCGGTTTTCTGCTGAGCCGGAGTTTGAAGATCGCACGATCGGGTTTCGATGCGCAGCGGACGCCGATAGATGATCCCTGCTCCCTTCAATCCGGCAACTGGCTCATCGACCACCCTGGTGCTCCTTGCGTGGCGAACCGAATCTCACTAAGTCTTCATCGCCGGTCCAAGAAATGACTCCTCGCTCTCCCGAACGGCTCGTAGTCCTAACGGCCATTGCTCTGGTGCTGTTGTCGGTAGTGTGGACACTTCGCGATCCTCCTGCCTCTCGTCCGAAGCTGGACCAATCAGTCGGCCTTGCACTGAAGATCGAAACGATTCCGCTGGTCACGGGAGACGAGCCTCTCATCGACATTTTCACGCGGCCTGGTTGTCCCGTGTGCCACATCAGTCCCGGGATTCCCGGTGCGAATGGACAAGTGGGACCTCCATTGGTACTCGGGGCGACCGGCCCGCAGCGACTCAAGGATCCAGGGTACCGAGGACAAGCCAGGACGGTGCGTGAGTACATCGTTGAATCAGTGCTGGAGCCCCAGCGATTTGTCGTGCGGGGCTACCCAGAGCGTACGATGCCGAATTGGTACGGATCCCGACTCAGTGCGCTGGCGCTTGAGAAGATGGCGTCCTATCTGGAGCGCCAAACCGAAGGGAGTTCAGTCCCTTGAGGATCAGGCGGGTGATCTGCTGTTCTATCGTTTGCGAAGCGGAGTAACGTTTCCTGAAGCGCCGCCCTGAATCTTGAACGCATCCGTGCCGTGGCTCCCCATCTGCTTGTCAAGCAAGGCGTTCACGGCGTCATCCCCTTTGAGCCCTTCAAGCTTGATCTTCAAACGTAGGTTGTTCGCACTATCGGCGTTGATGAGGGCTTGCTCCAGCGAGATCTTGTTCACTTTGTATAGTTGGAACAGCACGTGATCGAAGGTTTGGCAGCCTTCGTCCACTCCCTGTTCCATCGCTTCCTTCAACGTATCGACCTCCGCTTTTTTGATCAGATCCTTGATGCGCGGCGTGTCCAGCATGATTTCCAAGGCCGGCACACGTTTGCCGTCGACCGACGGAATCAATCGCTGTGAGATGATCGCGCGAAGATTCAGGGATAACTGTAAATAAATCTGAGCATGGCGTTCGACGGGGAAGAAGTTCATGATGCGCTCGATCGCCTGGTTGGCATTGTTGGAGTGCAGTGTGCCGATGCACAGGTGCCCGGTCTCGGCAAAGGTAATCGCCGCTTCCATGGTTTCCGTATCGCGCACCTCACCGATGAGAATCACATCAGGAGCTTGACGGAGCGTATTCTTCAGCGCGTTTTGGAAGGTTAAGGTGTCGAATCCGACTTCGCGCTGTGTGATGATGGACTTCTTGTGTTGATGCACGAACTCGATCGGGTCTTCCACGGTAATGATATGGCCCTGGTGGACGGTGTTACGATGGTCGATCATGGCAGCCAAGGATGTCGACTTGCCGGACCCGGTTGCGCCCACCACCAGCACCAGACCGCGTTTGGTCATCGCGATATCTTTGATGATCGGAGGGAGTTGCAGCTGCTCAACAGTCTGAATTTCTGCTTTGATGTGACGGAAAACCAATCCGACATTGCCCTTTTGCCTGAAGATGTTGACGCGGAACCGCCCCAATTCCTTGTAGTAGAGCGCCAGGTTCATCTCCATCTTTTCTTCGAATTCACTCCGTTGTTGACCGCGCATGAGGGCCAATGCCAGCGCTTCAAGTTGCTCGTTGGTGAACGCGGGAGCGTCGGTCGGCTGGGTAGCGCCATGGATGCGGTAGATCGGCGAGGCGTCGACGGTCAGATACAAGTCCGACGCTTCGCGGTCTACCATCACTTTTAACAAGCTTCGGACATCCATCGTGGCATTCCGCCTATATTCGGGCTCTTAAGCCGCTCCGGCAACCAGACCACCGAAGAGATTGGGGTTCATACTGCGGGACTGAGCTTCGGCCTTGTGGACAATTCCCCGCGCCGCGAGATCGACCAACGCCATGTCCATGGTTTGCATGCCGTCTTTCTGACTCGCCTGCATGATCCCTGGGATTTGGTGCAGCTTCGCTTCCCGGATGAGATTGCGCACGGCCGTCGTCGCCACCATGATTTCGAGTGCGGCGACGCGTCCGCCGGTTTTCTTCTTCAGCAACGTCTGGGTGAGGACGGCCTCCAACGCCTCCGAAAGCTGTGTCCTGATTTGTGCCTGCTGCGCCGGCGGGAATGCATCGATGATACGGTCGATCGTCTTGGGAGCGCTTGACGTGTGGAGGGTCCCGAAAACCAAGTGTCCGGTTTCTGCGGCGGTCAAAGCCAGCTGAATGGTCTCCAAGTCCCGCATTTCGCCCACCAATACGATGTCGGGATCTTCGCGAAGCGCCGATTTCAGGGCGTTGGCGAAAGACAGCGTGTGAACACCGAGTTCTCGTTGATTGACCAGACATTTCTTGGATTTGTGGACGAACTCGATGGGATCCTCGATAGTGATGATGTGACCTTCAAACGTGTTGTTCAGATAGTCCACCATCGCAGCCAGCGTGGTGGACTTACCGGATCCGGTCGGTCCGGTCACCAAGATCAACCCCTTTTCCTTGTCGCACAGTTGCCGAAGGATCGGTGGCATGCCGAGTTTTTCCAACGGAAGAATGGTGGTCGGAATATTCCGAAAGACGGCGCCTAACCCCCGCTGCTGCACGAACACGTTAACGCGGAAACGGGCGATGTCTCCGAGCTCAAACGAAAAGTCACATTCACGCTTCTCTTCGAAGGTCTTCCGTTGAGCGTCATTCATCATGTCGTAGATGAGGGCGTGTGTTTCGTCGGGAGTCAGGTGAGGGTGGTCGAGTTTTTTTAGATCCCCATGAATACGAATCATCGGAGGTTCGCCGGCACTGATATGACAATCGGAGGCGCCTTCCTTTACTGAGAAGGTCAGCAGCTTGGAAATATCCATCGCCCGTGATCCTCGGTGTTATGGGTTGTTCGTGAGGTAAAAATCTTCTGTGCATCATGCCATAGCAAAGCCTGAAAGCAAGAAAATGTCCGGAAGGTGCGTGCCGAAGAGGAGGTCGATCAGAGCAGGCCGGTCTCACGACCGGCGAGGTCAAGTGCATGAAGCGCTTCGTCGATCTGCTCAGTCGTGTGTTCCGATGTCACAGTGAAGCGTATGCGGCTGGTTCCATCAGGAACGGTCGGCGGACGAATTGCGGAAGCATAGATTCCGTGAGTGAGCAGTCGTTCCGCTAGCGCTGATGCAGTGGCTGCGTCGCCCACCAGGATCGGCAGAATTGGACTGACGGTCTGCGTCGTCCGAAAACCGAGCTTCTGCACTCCATTGAATAGTCGTTGTCGATTTGACCAGAGCCTCATCCGACGTGCTGGTTCACGCTGAATGACCGCGACTGCCGCCGCGGCGGCCGCCGCGATGGCGGGTGGAAGCGCGGTTGTAAAAATGAATGGACGGGCCACGTTGACTAAATATTGAATCAAGTCGTTGGGCCCGACGATGTAGGCCCCATGGCTCCCTAGTGCTTTACTGAGCGTCCCCATGTGAAAGGGGATTTGTTGTTCCAGACCGAAATGTTCGATCGTTCCCCGGCCGGCCGGTCCCATGATGCCAGTTCCATGGGCATCATCGACATACAACGTTGCTTCATAGCGCTCGGCCAGCGATACCAGATCCGACAACGGAGCGACGTCGCCGTCCATGCTGAATAGCCCTTCTGTGATGATGACAGTGGGACGATTCGCTCGCCGACGTCGAAGCAATGACTCCAGATGTGCACAGTCTCGATGGCGGAATATCCGAAAATCGGCTCGGCTCAATCGACATCCATCGATGAGACTGGCATGACACAATCTATCCGCTAGGATCAGACCTCCTTGCCCGACGAGGTTCGGAATGATACCGATATTTGCTAAATAACCGGCTCCGAACAACAGGGCTGCTTCCGTCCCCTTAAAAGCCGCGAGGGAGGCTTCGAGGTGCATATGGGGAGGAAGAGTTCCGCTGATTAATCGAGAAGCTCCAGACCCAGCCCCATACTGTTCCGTTGCATGTATTGCGGCGCGGACGACGTCAGGATGGGTCGCAAGCCCCAGGTAATCGTTGGAGGACAGTAGGATGACCTGGCGGCCCGCATATTGAATGGTCGGCCCTGTGCCGGATTCCAATGGAGACAGTCGGCGCATGAGCGCTCGGTCAGCGAATTGCTTAAGTCTGCTTTGAAACATGCTGCTTCAAACCCTCCGCCAGAGCCTCGGCAGGGTTGTGACCATACGACGAGTCCGTTCCGATTGCATTGACAATGAGAATTCATCCTTAGTATAAGACAAAGATTCTGGCGCAGACAGTCTGCTCTCAACCGTGAAGTGATGATTCCAGATGACCTACCGAATTAAAGTTCCGCCTCGGACGTTGCCGGTAGACGAGGCTCATCTTGTGAGTGGGCTTGAGCACTGGGTGCTCGGACTGGCGAACTACCGCTGGTCGATTTTGGTCGGGTTCCTGCTTCTCCTGTTGATAGGAGGCGGAACGTGGGGCGTCTTCTGGTATGACACACAAAATGCCGATAAGGCTCAGGAGCTGGAACGAGAAGCGACTCTCCATCTCTTTACACGTGCGACCAATGATCCACAGAAGGCGGCCGCCAACCTGAAGGAAGCAATTGCCCTGTATAAGAGAATAATCGACGAGTATCCTCGAACTCCGACGGCTCCGCTCGCACAGTTTAGTCTTGGAAATGCCTATCTTCAGTCCAACGACCTCGCGTCAGCGATCGAAGCCTATACCAGGTTTATCTCTACCTATGGGACTCACGTGTCGCTTCTTGGGCTCGTACAGCAAAAACTGGGTTATGCCTATCTGCTCAAGGGAGATCTGGATCAAGCCGCCAAGGCCTATTCGAGGATCCTCGAGATCCCCGGCGCGATGAACCGGGATTACGCGCTCTTTGAACTTGCAAGGTTGGAGGAGAATCGCCCTAGACCCGATGAAGCCTTGAAACATTATCAGGATCTGATGAAAACCTTCCCAAATTCTCCCCTGACGAGCGACGCCGCCATGCGTGTGAAGGTGATCGAAGCCAAGAAAACTCCCGAGCCGTCACCCCCTTCAGCAACTCCTGCTTCTCCTGCTTCCAGCTCTTCGAAGCCGCCCAAGCCGTAGGCAAGCTTCTTTGCTTGAAGAGCAAAGGCCCGTCACTCACTCGTTCAAGATCGGTGCGTGCTAGGTGTGGACTAACGAGTGATCACGAGTAGCTCTCCAGCCTTAATCACTGAGCTGGACAGATGGTTCAACGCTTTGAGGGTCTTGAGAGGAACGTGGAATCGTCGGGAAACCTTCTCAAGCGTGTCACCCATACGGACTCGATACCAGCGGGCGGCATCGGTTTTGACACGCTGACTGGCGACGGGCAGGGGAGGAAACTTATAGGTAGGGACTCGGTCGATCAGTTCGATGACTTTGGCGCTCGTTCCCACAGGGACCTTCAGATGGTAGGCCGAGTCATCAGGAGGCGTCGCATCTCGGCGCAGCTCTGGGTTCAGTAATCTGAGTTCGGCGTACGGAATCCCTGTCACGTTGGCAATTGCGCGAAAGTGCAAGGGGCGGGTCACCATGACCTCCTCAAATTGGTGAGGAGGGACGGGATCTTGATTGAACCCGTATTGGTCGGGGTTCTTCGCAATAATCGTTGCAGCCATAATCCGGGGAATGTATTGCTTTGTCTCCCTTCGGATGAGTTTCGTTCTAGAGATCTCTGAGAAGGACTCCGCCTGAGCCTTCTGAAGGGCTCGCAGGACCTTCCCTTCGCCCGCATTGTACGCGGCCATCGCCAAGGGCCAAGCGCCGAATAAATCGTAGAGGTCTCGCAGGTACCGCGCCGCCGCGACGGTGGATTTGATAGGGTCACGGCGTTCGTCAACATAATGATCGATCCGCAACCCATAGAGCTGCCCGGTCCCTTTCATAAATTGCCATGGACCTGTGGCTTTTGCTCGTGAATAGGCGTAAGGGTTGAAACCGCTCTCAACAAGGGAGAGATTCACCAGGTCGCTCGGAAGGTCGAATTCGGCAAAGATGTTTTCGACCAGTGGACGATAGCGGCTGAAGCGCAGGAGCCATTGCTCAAATCTATTTCGAATTGAAGTGTTAAAAAAATGAATATGGCTTTGTACAGTCGGATCAATGACGACGGGAATGTTGTACACCGGACCTTGAGCATCGACGCTTGTTGCGCCCGGAGTATCAAGAGCAGCCTTATCAGGAGTCAATTCAGGTTGCTCTCCACTACCGTCCGTCGATGGAAGGTCGGAAGGAGAAACCGTCAGCTCAGGCTCTAAAGGAACCAGGTTTGAGTCAATGCCATCATCTTCTTGGGGCGATTCGATTTCGCCGGAAGGATTACCTTCTTCACTAACAGGACTACCCTGGTCACCGGCAGAATTACTCTGCGCCCAAGTCTCAAATGTAGGCAACAGCAGAGTGGCACTGAGTATGGCCGCGATTGTCCCTTGAGTCCCCCGCACCCTGGCACACATTGTTATTGCCATCATGGATAGCCTCGATCGCATCAAAGATTATCGATCCACCAGATACTTGTCAAGGAACTGCGGTCAGCGAAGACGCTGGTACGTTCGTGTCATGTCGGGCAGATACACAGAATAGAATGATGTGCGGAAAAACTTAGCTTCTCTACGTCATGGCAAGAGAAAAACTCTTGACGCAGTCTACGTTTACGCCGGTCGATTTCTTGACAGCCTCCCAGCGCAAATGATAGCGTACCGCCTCTCCTAGTGGTACCCCACCAGAATCGCATTGTAAGGAGGATTGATCGATGTTGAAGCGCTATCTCTTGGCTCCTGGTCCAACCCCCGTCCCTCCGGAAGTGTTGCTGGCGATGGCTCGTCCGATGATCCATCATCGCGCACCCGAGTTCAATCCGATCTTCGAGGAGGTCCGCGAAGGGCTGAAGTGGCTGTATCAAACAAGGAATGATGTGCTGATGTTGGCAGCGTCCGGAACAGGTGGCATGGAAGGCGCTGTCTCAAACTTTTTGTCTCCCGGCGACAAGGCCTTATACGTCAACGGAGGCAAGTTTGGAGAACGTTGGGGCAAACTCTGCAAGACCTTCGGGGTACAGGCGACCGAGATCAAGGTTGAATGGGGACATGCGGTGAATCCTCAGCAAGTTGCTGATGCTCTCAAAAAAGATCCTTCGATCAAGGCAGTGTATGTGCAAGCCAGCGAAACCTCGACGGCCGTGGCTCATGATGTCAAGGCGCTCGGTGAGATCATCAAGGGCTATGACAATACGATTTTGGTGGTCGATGCCATTACAGCCCTGGGTGTATTTGACATCAAAACTGATGCATGGGGTCTGGATGTCGTGATCACCGGTTCCCAGAAGGCCTTGATGCTGCCTCCCGGAATGGCGTTTGTCAGTGTCAGCGAGAAAGCGTGGGGCTTGGCCGACAAAGCCAAAAATGCTGCCTTTTATTTCAACTTCAAAAAGGAACGCGAAAACCAGATCAAGAATCAGACTGCCTTCACCCCGGCCGTCTCTCTTGTGATCGGCCTTCAAGAGGCGGTCCGAATGATGAGGGCGGAAGGACTGGAGAAGATGTTTGCACGGCAGGGACGGTTGGCTCATGCCATGCGTGAAGGTGTGAAGGCTGCCGGGCTGGCGCTATTTCCAAAGGGATCGCCCAGCGATGCCTTGACGGCGGTCTGTGCGCCTGATGGAATTGACGGACAGGCGATTTATAAGAATCTGCGTGTGCAATACGGCATGACGGCTGCCGGTGGACAGGATCACCTCAAGGGGAAGATATTCCGACTGTCTCATATGGGGTATGCCGATACGTTTGACGTCATCGCAGCATTAGCCGCGACCGAGATGGTTCTGAAAGGGCTTGGCCATCCGGTGAAGTTGGGAAGCGGTGTCGGAAAAGCGCAAGAACTCTTACTGGCGAAGTAACCACGGCGAGGATGCACATGGCTGCAGCTGGAATGAAAATTTTGATCAGCGATAGCTTATCGAAGCAAGGCGTCGATGCGCTCGAGAAGGCGGGATTCACCGTGGTGGTGAAATCGAAGATGCCGAAGGACGAACTGTTCAAAGAGATTAAAGACGCCGACGGCCTGATCGTGCGATCCGGCACCAAAGTGACGGAAGAACTGATCGCTGCAGCAGAGAAACTCAAGGTCGTCGGAAGGGCCGGGTCCGGCCTGGACAATGTCGACACCCCTGCCGCGACCCGGCGAGGCATCGTTGTCATGAATACTCCGGGGGGGAACACCGTCACGACCGCCGAGCATACGATGTCGATGATCTGTGCGATGAGCCGGCGCATTCCCCAAGCCACCGCGTCGGTGAAGGCCGGCAAATGGGAGAAGGACAAATTCATGGGCGTCGAGCTCTACAACAAGGTGCTCGGCATCATCGGCGCTGGACAGATCGGCAGCCACTTGACCAAGATGGCGCAAGGTATCGGCATGAGTGTCGTCGCGTTTGACCCATATCTCGCGCCAGAGCGGGCCGAACGAATGGGCGTGACGATGGTGGATATCGATGAACTGTTCCGGCGGGCGGACGTGATTTCGGTTCACACACCGCTCACGCAGGAGACGCGCGGGATCATTAACGCACAGGCCATTGCCAAGATGAAGCCCGGCGTGCTCATCGTGAATTGCGCCAGGGGTGGCATCATCAACGAACAGGATTTGTGCGAAGCCTTGAAAACAAAACGCGTCGCTGCCGCCGCCTTCGACGTGTTTGAAGAAGAGCCGGTCAAGGCGGACAATCCGCTCCTCGCCTTGGATAATTTCATCTGTACCCCGCATATCGGAGCCCAGACGACCGAGGCTCAGGAAAACGTCGCGATCGGAATTGCCGAACAGCTTGTCGATTACTTCACCAAGGGAGTGGCCAAGGGTGCCGTCAATATTCCGTCGGTCGCTCCGGAATTATTGCCTCGTTTGCAACCCTTTCTGACGTTGGCCGAGAAGCTCGGCCTGCTTGAAACCCAGCTCGTTCAGGGAGGAATCGAACGAGTTACGGTGGAATACAGTGGGGAGGTGGCCGCGCTCTCACTCGCGCCCGTGACCATCGCCGTCCTCAAAGGTCTGCTCACTCCTATTATGGAACACCCAGTGAACTACGTGAATGCTCCCATCGTAGCGAAAGAGCGGGGTATTGAAGTCAAGGAAATTAAGAGCACGGATGCCGGGGATTTCACAAGCTTGATCCGGGTTCGGGTCGAGGCCGGCAAGGTCTCACACCAAGTCGCAGGGACTCTGTATCACAAAAAAGAAGCCCGCATCACGGAGATCGACCAATTCAAAGTTGAAGTTGTGCCGGAGGGGCATATGTTATTGATTCACAATGTCGATCGTCCAGGGGTCATCGGTATGGTCGGAAAGGTTCTGGGAGATCAGGGAATCAACATCGTGCGGATGCAGTGTGCCTTGGAGAAGCGGGGAGGGGATGCGTTGCTGATCATCGGTTCCGATACGGAGTTCTCATCTTCGGTCCTGGATGAAATCCGGTCGAGTTCGAACATTCTGTCCGTCAAGGTCGCCAACCTCTCGTAACGATTATCGCGACCAGGTTATTATGACCTCTGCTCCTCCTACGCGTAGGACTTCTCCGGGGCAGTTCCCTCTTTTCCATGAGCACTCACTGGTTCCAGTCGGGATGGCCACCATCCTTCCGGAAGCCGCCCGCCATGTTCGGCATCTGGAAGCCGAATTGTTGGCGTACTTCAGTCGATTTGGTTACGACGAAATCATCCTTCCGACATTCGAGTATCTCGATGTGCTGGCGCCAGGCCTCGAATCAACGCTGTTAGAGAACTCCTACAAGATTGTAGACCGGACGACCGGCCGTATTCTGTTGTTGCGGCCCGACGTCACGGCTCAGATTGCCCGCACGGTGGCGATGGGTATGGTGGGTGTGCACTTTCCGTTGCGTTTATCCTATCGGGCCACCGTCTTTCGGTATGAACCGGAACATGCCGGCCGGGATCGAGAAATCTTTCAGGTAGGCGTCGAATTGATCGGAGCTGATGATCCATCTGCCGATAGCGAAATCATCATGCTGTTGATCGAGTGCCTACGGCAGGTCGGACTGCGGTCGTTCAAGATTTCCCTGGGGCATGTTGGGTTTTTCAAAGGCCTCCTCATCCGTGCGGGACTCTCGACGGAAGGGCGGAAGCGGGCCGAGCAAGCAGCATCGCGAAAAGATGTACCGAGGCTTGGGGAAATCCTGTCACAAGAGCGGGTGACCAAACGGTCGACTCATAGAATTTTGGAAGCGCTGGAACTTTGCGGACAAGCTGAAGTTCTCTCGAAAGGGCGCGCATTGGCGAAGGGTGAGAGGCCGTTGGTAGAAGCATTGGACCGATTGGCAAACGTCTATCGGTTGCTGTGCGCGACTGGATTTCAAGAAGCCATCTTGCTGGATCTAGGAGAATTCCGAGGGTTCGACTACTATGACGGCATTGTCTTTGATGTCTTTACCGGCGGGATTGGGGTGGAGTTAGGCGGCGGTGGACGCTATGATCACCTAATCGGACGATTCGGTCGGAACCTTCCGTCAACCGGGTTTGCTCTCAGTGTGGACCGGCTCTTCCGCGGGCTGAATCTGTCCGAGACGGCGAAGTCTCTGGACCCGGAGGTCTTGGTTGTTGCTCCCTTAGAAGAATCGACGCGACTGGTTTCGGTCGCTCAACAACTTCGTCGGGGTGGAATACGAACGGTTCAACGATCTGTGGATCCATCGGGGCGGGGCTTGATCGGTGCAGCGGTCAAGGCCGGTCTTGAAGCAGAAATCGAGACCATTATCGTCGTCGGTGCGGACGGTCTTGCATCCGAGCAGGTCCTCGTCCTTCATCAGGGCGACCGCCGGCGAGTCGCAGGATCGAGCGGCCGCGCTCATGCTCGCAAGAGGGCCGTGTCGGTCGAAGGTCTCATTGCAAGTTTGCGAGCCGACCTCGAAGGGGCGTTATGAATTCCCTCGGGATGGTTGATCTCTCTCAACCAAAACTACCCCCGCAGAACTTGGAGGCGGAGCAATCGGTGCTCGGCGCCATCCTCCTCGATAATGTCGCCATGCCGAAGGCAATGGAACTGCTGGTGGAGGAGGATTTCTATCGAACGGCCCACAAAAAAGTCTACCAAGCCATGCTTGAGCTGTCCGACACCGGCGAAGTGATCGATCAGATCACGCTGACCGAGCGATTGAAATCGCGCGGTGAACTCGAGGCCATCGGGGGTGCGGCCTATCTGGCTGAACTCGTCCAAGTCGTTCCCAGTTCCGCCAATATTCGGTATCACTGCAAGATCGTCCGAGATAAGGCCGTGCTCCGTCAGTTGATCAGCACCTCCACTGAGGTGCTGACCAGGGGCTATGAAGGCTCCGCTTCAATCGATGACCTGCTCGATTTTGCCGAGCGGTCGGTCTTCAGTATTGCGCAAGGCAAACTCGAACGGTCGTTCAGCCCGATCAGTCAGGTCATCAAGGAAAGTCTGGATGTCATCGATAAGCTCTCGAAGCGAAAGGAACATGTCACGGGAGTACCCACGGGGTACTACGACCTCGACGATATTACTGCAGGGCTTCAGGCCTCAGACTTGGTGGTGGTGGCCGGGCGGCCGAGCATGGGTAAGACGAGCCTCGCCCTGGGGTTTGCAACGCATGCCGCCATCCACGCCGATGCGGTGGTGGGAGTCTTCAGCTTGGAAATGTCCAAGCCGCAGATCGTCCTTCGTATGCTCAGCTCTGAAGCGAGAGTCGATTCCCATGCGTTGAGGACGGGGAAACTTCAAAAGGAAGATTGGTGGCGATTGGCGGAGGCGGCCGGCCGATTAGAACAAGCACCGATCTATATCGACGACACGGGCGGCATCACCGTCCAACAGATGCGCGGCAAAGCCCGCCGACTCAAGGCCGAGAAAGGCCTTGATCTGCTCATCGTGGATTACCTCCAACTCATGCAAGGGCGAAGCGACTCAGAGTCTCGTCAGCAAGAGATCTCCGATATTTCCCGCTCATTAAAAGCATTGGCGAAGGAATTGAACGTGCCGGTTGTGGCCCTGTCCCAGTTGAGTCGTGCGGTAGAGGCACGTAAGCCGCCGATCCCCATGTTGGCCGATCTGCGAGAGAGCGGTGCGATCGAACAGGATGCCGATGTGGTGATCTTTATTTACCGAGAAGACGTGTACGACCAGAATTCCGAGCGCAAAGGGATTGCGGACATCATCGTCAGTAAACATCGTAATGGTCCCATTGGGAAAAAGGAGTTGTTTTTCCAGGACCGATTTGCCAAATTCGAAAGTCTCGATCTTCGCGAAGCATAGCCGGAGAGTCATTTGCGCATCGCCCTGACACTCGGTATAATCACTTTAGTTAAGCCTCTCTCCACTTGTCCTGACGTATGGTTATGCGAAACACACGAACGGTCTTGTACGGTCTGTGGTTCAGACAGAATGGTATGGCCATGTTCATGTTGAGGACGACACTGCTTTCGCTGTTTTTCTCCGGTGCCATTGTCGCCTGCGCAAGCTCTCGCCCGTCGCAAACTACGCTTCCTCCGCCCGCCACAGAATTGTCACCTCCGGCATCGGCACCTGAGTCAGATGCCACCTACCACTTTATGATGGGTCATCAAGCGGAACTCGCTCAGGATCTCGATACCGCGTTAAAGGAATATCATACCGCCCTGAAAGTCGATCCCAAATCTCGCGAGGTCAAATCTCGTTTGGCCGCTCTGTATTTCGCGTTGGGTGATGTGACTCAAGCGGTCCAGTATGCGGATGAAGTCGGAGAAGGAACGGGACAAGAACCGCAAATGCTGACCCACATGGCCGGTATCTTAGCGAGTGCGGGGAAGTCGGAGCGTGCGTTGGAGCTGCTGGACAAGGGCATCGAGCGCGACCCGGAAAGGGGTGAATCCTACTTTCCAAAGGGACTCATTCTCTTGAACCAAAAACGAATTGCTGAAGCGGAACAGGTCGTTAAGAAAGGGTTGCAGTATGCCTCGGATTCGCCGATCGGTTACTACTATTTGGGCCGCATTTCGATAGAAGCGGGAAATGCCGAACAGGCCGTGGCCAACTTCGATCGGGCCATCGCGGTGAACCCGGCGTTCGAGCCCGCCTATTTAGCTCAGGCGTCGGTCCATGAATCACGTCAAGAGAAGGGCAAAGCCATCGCCGTCCTTCAAAAGTATCTCCACCAGGTGAATCCTCGGAACCGGGATATTCGACAACACCTCGTCCAGTTGTATATTGCGACCAAGGACTATGGTGGCGGTCTCGCCGAGCTGGAAAAGCTGCTGGAGGACAACCCCGGCGACCTCGATGCACAGTTACGCATGGCGCTGATCTATGGGGAGAAGAAGGAATTCGCGAAGGCGATCAGACAATTGACCGAGATCTTAACGGCCAAGCCGGCTGAACTGAAAGTGAGAGATTACCTCGGGTATTTATACGAAGAGACCAAGGATTTTCCCAAGGCGATGGAAACCTATCGCTATAATATTCATCTGGATCCAAAATTCGCCGACAGCCATATTCATCTGGGCATTCTCCTCTATCGCCTCAAGCAATTCCCGGAGGCGGTGACCCATCTCGATGAAGCCGTTCGTCTTACGCCGACACAACCTGAACCGCATATCGTCTTAGGGCTGGCACACTTCCAGAGTGAGCAATTCGAAAAGGCGTCACAGGCGTTTGAAGAGGGGATTCGGCACAATCCAAAGAGCGCCGATCTGCATTTCAACCTCGGCACGGCCTACGACAAGCTGAATCGGTTTGACGATGTGGAGCGTGCGATGGAAACCGCGCTGTCCCTTGACCCGCATCACGCTGATGCCTTGAACTATCTCGGCTACAGTTATGCGGAACGAGGCATTAAGATCGATCAAGCCTTGTCTCTGACAAAACGTGCCGTGGCGCTCAAGCCTGAGAACGGCTACTACATCGATAGTCTTGGATGGGCCTTTTACAAATCCGGCATGCTAGCTGAGGCGCTCTCGGAGATCAAAAAAGCCGTGGCGATGGTCGGCGATGATCCCGTCATTTACGAGCATTTGGGAGAGATTTATTTGAAACAGCGGAAGGTTGCCGATGCTCGCGAAGCCTGGCTCCACTCACTGGAGATCGACCCTTCCAATGAAAAGCTGCTCCAACGCTTCCGCGAGCAGGGCCTGGCCAATCCGGCCTATGAAAACCGTATCCAGCAGGCCAAACGCCGCGTATCAGAAAAAGCCCAGACTCAGCCAGTCATTCCTTGAGTTTTTCCCCACCGACCCTTTCAACAGAACATTCGAATCCTTACCAAGCTGCTGAAAGCGGCATTATCACTTTGATGCCGAAGCTGCCACATCGGTACAAGTCCGAGGGAAATGCCAATTCTTGGCGCTCCGATGCATATTGCGGAAGGATAACGGACTCATTAATGACCCATCGCCTGCTGATTCTTCGTAAGTTGTTGCATCGCCAAGGATCAATGCTAGGCTAGGCCTTGTCATTGATCGGCACCAAACCTGCTAGAGAGACCGGTAGGCGGCAACAGAGACGCCGCAGGTTATCAACCGGGCCGTCAGTGAACCATCAACAAGGAGGCGGTACGATGTTTAAGTCGCTCCGTAAACAAGAGGGGTTCACCCTCATTGAGTTGATGATCGTTGTGGCGATCATCGGAATCCTGGCGGCCATCGCCATTCCCAACTTCCTGCAGTATCAGATGAAGTCCAGGCAGTCTGAAGCAAAGACCAACCTCATGGCGATCAAAACCTCAGAAGTATCCTGGCAAGGCGAGCGTGGGTGCTTCCTGACGGTTGCCCTTGCGCCGCTAGTGGCCCCTGCCGCTGGTACCAAGATGCAACCGCAGAACTGGAATCAGGCTGCTCAGCCATGGCTTACCCCCACACCTGCCGCTGCTACTGGATGGTGCGTAGGTGGTGCGGGTGTTGGAGTATCTGCAGGAACATTTGCTAATCTTGGTTTCCAAGCGACTGGTAACGTCAACTATCAGTATGCGACTGGGACCTATGCAGTTTCGTACACCTCTTGCCTGGGACCAACGGCAGCTCCTGCTCCCCTGATTACCGCAGAGACTGGTGCTACAGATGTCGGTCCGACCGCGGCTGGTTTCAGGGCTACAGCAGCGAGTAATCTGGACGGTGATGCGGTGATCTCTGTCTGGGCTTCGGCTGATAGCACTGGCGCCTCAGACTGCGTACCAGGCGTGTTCTAGGAAGCTGGTAGGTTCTGTCTGTGTAGGCCAAGGTCTCGTCGATTGTGATCAGTCGGCGAGACCTTGTGCATTTAGGGAAGTAGTTTCATGCCAGAATTACCACCCCTCTCAATCCACACTCACAGGTATCCAAGACAATCTCCTTATATTGTATGGAGTACTGTCATCCTGATGGGGTTCAGCCTTTTAGTGCTACTTACGCTGCAGCAGACTTTGGATGTTCGTATGGATACTTCTGCGGCGAAGATCGAAGAGCTGGCACAACTTCCTCGTGGCGAGTATCTGAAGCCTGCTCTGTTGGGCTACCACCATCTGGGTGCTGATATTCTGTGGTTGCAGCTATTGCAAGTCTGGGGTAAGAAGAAGAATGCTGACAACGAATATGAATGGATTTATCACGCGCTCGATGTGATTACAACGCTGGATCCGCGCTATACATATGCTTACTACGTCGGCGGTGTTGCGCTCACAAACTATGCAAACCGACCCGATTTGAGTAATCGTCTTCTTGAAAAAGGGCACCACGAAAATCCGGGTGAATGGAACCTTCCATTTTTACTCGGATACAATTATTACTTCGCTCTTGGGGATGCGATAAAAGGAGCGGAATATATCGGGCGAGCTGCCCGCACACCTGGGGCACCGGATTTCCTTCCTGGTTTGGCCACACGCATGCATGCCGAAGCGGGCAACCCTGAGGTGGCTCTACAATTTCTTAAGGCGTTGTGGAAAGAGAACCCGGACCTCGTCGTACGGGAAAAGTTAGAGACTCGCGCCAAGGAAGTGATGATCGAGCGTGATCTGAGAACCCTTGAGCAGGCTCTCAAGCAATATCACAGAGAGAAAAATGCTTTTCCGATGAGACTTAGGGATCTCGCTTCTGATGGGTACCTCAGCCAGGTTCCGGAAGAACCGTTTGGCGGTTCCTATCTATTCGACTCTGAAACGGGAGAGGTCAGAAGCAGCACGCATCCGAAGCGACTCAAAGTATTTCGTTTAGATCTCGAAGGTGGTGTATAGCTACAGGATATCTATGGATGTGCTGAGCGATGGTATCGTTCACAGCGATCGTCTGAGCAAGATTTTCAAGGTCGGCTTCTGGGGACGACGTGTGACGGCGGTTGATGGAGTATCACTTGAGGTGCGGCGGGGAGAAGTCTTCGGCTTTCTCGGACCCAACGGCGCGGGAAAAACGACAACGATCAAGATGCTGATGGGCTTGATTTATCCGTCTGGGGGAACAGCAACCTTGTTTGGCCGACCTATCGGCGATCCATCCGGAAAAGCTAAAGTCGGATTCCTCCCAGAGTCACCATATTTTTATGACTATCTCACCAGTCGAGAATTCTTGCGATTCTACGGTCATCTTTTTGGGCTGGTGGGATCTGTGCTCGATAAACGCATCGACGAATTGCTGGAACTTGTCCGAATGACACATGCTCGTGACCTGCAGTTGCGAAAGTTCTCGAAGGGCATGTTGCAGCGCATCGGGATCGCTCAGGCCTTGATCAATGATCCTGAACTAGTGATCTTGGATGAACCGATGTCTGGACTAGATCCGATCGGGCGAAAAGAAGTCCGTGACCTGATTCTGCGCCTCAAGGAGTCTGGCAAGACTGTTATGTTCAGTTCACACATCCTCCACGATGCGGAACTGCTGTGCGATCGGGTGGCAATGATTATGAAAGGGCGGCTAGTCGCCTGCGGGCATGTGTCGGAATTGATTGCAGGGGATACCACCCATGAGGTCGAGATGGTGATCGACCGGCTGCTTCCTGAGGCACTTGAACGGATCAAACCCTTGGCCGGTAGAATTGTTCTTCAAGGTGAACGAATCATGGTGGTGCTGTCCAGCCAGCAGGCAGTGGATCAAGCGCTCGATGTGATCCGGTCGGCCAAAGCTAAGTTGGTGGCGCTCACGCCGCACAAGGCCTCGCTCGAAGATCTGTTTATTCGCAAGGCCACAGGGGCGCAGCAGCCTGTGGAGGCTCAGGTCTGATGAAGGTACTTTCGATCGCGTTTAACACGTTTCGCGAGAATCTCCGCGACAAACTGCTCTACAACCTCTTGATCTTCGCGCTGTTAATGATCGGTAGCTCCCTGGTTTTGATGCGATTGACACTCGGCGAGTTCCACCGGCTCATTCTGGATATCGGCCTCGGTAGCATCAATTTCTTCGGTGTGCTGATCGCCATCTTCGTCGGCATCGGCTTGGTCAGCAAGGAGATCGAAAAGAAAACCATCTACACGATCGTGTCCAAGCCTGTCGCGCGGTATCAATTTCTTTTGGGGAAGTATCTCGGACTCAGCCTTACGCTGGTGATCAATACGGCAATCATGGCTGCGGGCTTGTTGGCGGTGTTGTATTTCCAGGATGTTCCTATTCATGCCGTGCTCTTCAAGGCGCTTGGGATGATTGTGCTGGAATTCATGGTCGTCACAGCAGTGGCGCTCCTCTTTTCCACGTTCTCAAGCGCGACGCTCAGCGCGATCTTTACCCTGGCAATGTATGTGATCGGCCATCTGACGACGGATTTGAAAGCGTTCGGTCAGAAAATGGAAGGTGTAGGACGGTCTGTGTTGGAAGGCATGTACTATCTCCTGCCGAACCTGGATCGATTCAATCTCAAGGGGAACGTGACTCACCAGTTAGACGTGCCGGTCGGTGATCTGTTGATGATCGCTGCCTATGGAATGGCCTATACCGCGTTCCTTCTCATGCTCGCTTCCGTCATCTTCCAACGGCGCGATTTCCGCTAGTCTTCGTTGACAAGATGTTCACCGAGAAACGGGTTCCAATTTCCGTTCATTCTGAATCAGGATGGTTGCGGTCGGATTCGGTCTTGGAACGGGGAGGCTATGCTTTTTGAGCAACGTAACGTGTTCTTCCATCCCCCATCTTGCCTTATACAGACAATCCTCGATCGAATGCCCTGTTCCAGTGAATCCTTCGAGGTCCGGCGAATAGAATCCAAAAAAGGTGGGATCTTCAGTGGCCTCAATAATAAGAGAATACTTTAGTTCAATCATGATTGTTCGTTCTTATCTTTCAAACCGGCAACCTTCAAAATTGCGTGGCGCGTTCCAGTCGGAACTTCTTTTGAACCATGGTAGTCAATTCGGACCAACCTGTCCAGCTCGGGCTTCCCATAATACCGAATGGATCCCTTTTCTTTGATGATCCTGAAGCCATTCTGCTCCAACAATCGAACCAGGTCGCTGAACTTCATGTCAGCTTGTGATAGCGCCTTCCGATGCGGACGAAACATGTCTGGCGTACTTTCCCATCACGCCCGAAGTATAGCGTGGTACTGGTGGTTTGACCTTCTTCATCCGTGACGTTATTTCCTTTTGAGATAAGGCAACATCCAGGCGGCGTTTGGGAATATCAAAGGTGATCGTATCGCCGGTTTTGACCGCCGCGATCGGTCCTCCCTTCACGGCTTCAGGGGCTACGTGCCCGGCCATCAATCCATGCGTCGCTCCGGAGAATCGACCGTCGGTCAGCAGTGCGACGGAGTCGCCGAGGCCGGCGCCGACGATCGCGGCTGTTACACCCAGCATTTCACGCATGCCTGGCCCTCCCGCCGGACCTTCATATCGAATGACGACGACATCACCTGGCTTGATCTGTCCGACCTTGACCGCAATGAATGCATCTTCTTCTTGGTCATAGACCTTCGCCGGACCTTTGAAGCTGGTCATCGAATGACCGGCAACCTTCACTACGCAACCTTCCGGTGCCAAATTGCCCTTCAGTATGACAAGCCCGCCTGTCGGTTTGATGGGGTCGGCCAGGGGACGCAAGACTTGTTGTCCAGGCGTTTCACGAGCCTGTGATGCCTCTTCACCAATTGTTCGACCTGTGACGGTGGGTTGATTCTCATGAAGGAGGCCTGCCTCCAGCAATCGCTTCGCCACTAGAGTTGTGCCGCCCGCCGCGTAGAGATCGGCGGCGGCAAAACGGCCTCCCGGCTTGAGGTCGGCCAGTAAGGGGACCTTGCGATTGATCTTGTCGAAGTCGTCGATGCTCAGCTTGATTCTGGACTCACGGGCAATGGCGAGGAGATGGAGCACGGCGTTTGTCGAACCCCCGGTGGTGGCGACGGCGGCGATGGCGTTCTCCAACGACCTTCGGGTGATAATATGACGCGGGCGTAGATCCTGCTTTACAAGCTCCATCACCATCTTGCCGCATTCAAAGGCAACATCGTCTTTCCGACCATCCATGGCGGGAACCCCATTGCGACCCATCGGTGAAATGCCGAGGAACTCAAACGCAATGGCCATGGTATTGGCCGTGAACTGGCCTCCACAGGCTCCTGGCCCAGGGCACGCGTGATCTTCCAAGTCCTTCAGCTCAGCATCGGTCATCTTCCCCGACGCATGTTTGCCGACTGCTTCGAAGACATCCTGAATGGTCACGTCATGTCCCTGAAACTGTCCCGGCATGATCGAGCCGCCGTAGAGCATGAGCGACGGCACGTTCAATCGAGCAAGGGCCATGACCGTCCCGGGAATCGTTTTGTCACAACCCGACAGAGCGATGACGGCATCAAACAAATGTCCACGCGCAACGAGCTCGATCGAATCCGCGATGACCTCGCGACTGATCAGGGAAGCCTTCATCCCTTCCGTTCCCATCGAGATCCCATCGGATACTGCGATGGTGTTGTATTCAATCGGAGTACCGCCGGCTGCTCTGACCCCTGCTTTCACCCTCTCGGAAAGGCGCCGTAAGTGAAAATTACACGGCATGACTTCGATCCATGTATTGGCCACACCAACGAGAGGTTTTGACAGGTCGTTGTCCGTAAAGCCGACGGCTTTCAACATGGCCCTTGCCGGAGCCCGACCTGGCCCACTCAGGAGATCCCGGCTTTGAAGTTTCGCTTCCTTGTGCATGGTCCTTCCGTCTCGAATCACTGGACAGACGTGCCGCTAGGAGGGGTAGGCGACACACCTTCATGGGGATTCTTACCGTATGGGTAGCCTCCGTGGGGATTGCCACCATGCGGATAGCCCCCATATGTCGGTGCGCCACCATGAGGAGTTCCATACCCTTTGTGCTGCTGCATTACCTTCTCATGCTCGGAGTGTTCTTTCGCACGTTGTTCCGGGGTCAGCAGGCTCATCACCTCACGACGTGTCTTGATGGAAGTCATTCGCAGGGCGACTTGCAAATCTTCGCTCTGCTTCAGCTTGGTTTCGATCGCAGCGAGATCGGATTTCTCTTCATCGGTTAGCGCTCTCAGTTCACGTTCCGCGATTTGGATATCGGCCTCGACCTTGATACGTGCTTTGTCGAGATTGAGTTGGATGTCTTTCAACTTGGCGATTTGGTCGGTTGTGAGTCCGATGTCCTTTTCGTGTTTGAGCAGGTGGCGTATCAAATGCCCGGTGCCGCTGTGCATCATTCCTTTTCCATAGCCATGTCCTCCCCAAGCGCTATGTCCTCCTCCAGCATAGCCATAACCATAGCTGGGATCATTCGCCCAGAGGCTGGGGACGCCCAACATCAACAGACATACTGAAACTACCGCAGAGGCACTGGTGGCCTTTATTACAGACTTCATGCATTCCTCCTTGGTTGAGAGACCTCAAAGTTAAAGCTTGCCATAGCAGTCAGCGCAACGCAAGCGAGTCCGTCGACTCACAACCATTGTCTACGCCGATTGTATTCTCAACGTCGTTGGGCACTGTAGAGAAGCTCCGTTCGCGGATCCGGATGCCGTTCCTTGCTCAAACGCTCGTACATTATCCGCTCATCTTCGCTGATACCGGCGGGCAGGACAATTTGCAGCGTCAGAAAAAGATCCCCATGCCCGCCCGTGGCGGAGGGAAGCCCCTTCCCCTTGAGCCGGAGTTTCCCCTCGGCCTTGCTGCCTGGTGGAACTTTGACTTTCACCGGTTCGGCCAAGGTGGGAGTGGTGACCTCTGCTCCAAGGATGGCTTCCCAAGGATAGACGGGCAGGGTGACATGTAAGTCCGAACCTTGCCGACGAAAGATGGGATCGGATGGAATGGCCACGTGGAGATAGAGGTCTCCGCGTTTTCCACCATTTGTTCCGGGCTGGCCCTTTCCAGCGACTCTGACGCGCGTTCCGTCTTGAACTCCAGCAGGAATCCGCACTTCTATGGTTTTGTATTCGCTCATCATTCCGGTTCCCTGACAGGTCGCGCAAGATCGGCCACGCACAGTCCCACTCCCCTGACAGGTCGAGCAGGTCCGCGGTTCACGCAGATTTATACGTTTGGTGACACCGGTTAACACTTCTCGCAATCCCAACTGGACTTCAGTCTCGATATCCTCTCCCGGCATTGCGGCATTGCGTCCGGGACCGCTGCGCCCGCGGTTTCCAAAGAGGCTCTCGAAAAAATCAGAGAAATGCTCGCTTCCAGATTCGCCACCGCCTTGACCGGTAGAGCCTCCTTCGAACTCCCATGGCCCGCCAAACCCTTGTGTTCTGGCCTGCTGACGAGCTTTCTCGAAGGCTTGAGCTTGTTCCCAATCAGCTCCGTACTGGTCATACTTCTTCCGCTTATCCGGGTCAGTCAGAACCTCCTGTGCTTCATTGAGCTCTTTAAATTTCTTTTCCATCTCGACCTTCTTTGCACCCGCGTGGAGATCGGGATGATACTGACGGGCCAGGCGTCGAAAAGCCTTTTTGATATCGTCGGACGAGGCGGTTCGGGGAACGCCCAGAATGTGATAGTAATCGCGTGGGGTAGCTGCCATACGTGATACAAGATGAGAAACGCGTTGTTAGGGATCAGCTTACGGAGTGTAGGAACGGTTTGCAAGGGCCGAAGGGGTCACAGCAAGGTCGAAGTTTTCGCCCGGGCCATAAGTTTACAATAGGAGCAGGTCTCGGCCGTAGTCGGCTGGCCACAGTTGGAACAGGGGTGCAGCGACGAGCGATCTTTTTCCGCAATGCTCGTGGGTGTTTCGGTCGTCCCAGACTTTTCAAGAAACCCCCAGTAAAACATCTGCTTGGTGCCGGGCGACTCGGTTTCCAGGCGATTCAAGACCTCCTTATAGAGGAGCGTGCGCGCTCCTTGCGCCATCGGACATTCCTCAACAACATAGTCGATCTTGTTCAGGACGCAATAGGCTGCCAACTCGCGCTCAGTCAATCGATACAGAGGCTTCACTTTCTTGGCGAATCCATCGACGGAGGCGGGAAGGCTGGGACCTTGCTTTTCAAGGTATTCGGCCTGCCAATGCAACACATTTCCGAGCAGCCGAGCCGCTTCATCATCCAAATTATGTCCCGTCGCCATGACATCATACCCATGGCGGATTGCAGCATGGTTGAATTGATAGCGTTTGATCGTGCCGCATGTCGAGCAAGTCGGACGGTTGACTATGATGGCCAGCTCGCGAATGCCGGCGCCTTCTTCTCGGTCGACCGTATGGACATGGAGCACCGCGCCGTATCCCGCGGCCACGGTCTCGGAAAAGTGCACGACTTTTTCGCGTGATGATTCGGAATAGCCTCCGATCCCAAGGTTCACATACAGCCCATCGGTCTTGTAGCCTAGCTTCAGAAGAATATCCCAGAGGGCCAAACTATCCTTGCCGCCTGAAACGGCGACAAGGAGACGGTCTGTCTTTTCGAACATCTTCTGAGATCGAATCGCTTTGTGCACCTGGTCATGCACAAAACTGTTAAAGCAATTCTTGCAGAATGCCGCATGGTGGCGGGGTAACTTGAGGGCTGCTTTGGTCTTACATTTTGTACAGTTCATGGCCCGGATCATACGGGGTAGCCGGGGTGATTGCAAACCGGTACCGCCACGGTATGAAGTAAGATGCTGAACGATCGAATGGGGCAAGCACCAGCCTCACGAGCCAGGAAAAATCTCCTGTACGATTGACCTCCGAATCATGATCGGCTATCTATGAAGCTGGTGGTGGGGGAGGGCCTAGAAAAGTCGGTAGGGGTAAGAGTTAAAGAATTATAAGTTGACATAATATCTCTTATCAGACTATGAGATTCGAGCTTCTCGGCCGTGTACATCAAGAACTTTCACTTACCGGACATGCGCTCTACGAAACTATTCTCTCTATTTCTGAGCTGGTCAACCGAAAGGTTCAGGTTATTCGTCTCCATTGGAAGGCTTCCATTTTGCTGCAGCAAATTGACGATGTTGCTGCCAGAGTCGGCCAACAAATCGTCGCGCGGGTTTCTGATCGACTGCTGTACCAGAATTACCCCGATTCAGTTGTCGGCGCAATCGATCAGATGCTTGCTGATACCACCTCACGCGTTCAAGAGTTAAAGCATTCGTTGATCGGGGTTGATGCCCAGATACGTGAGCTCAAAATCGAGACGGTCCACCAGGACCTGCTCTCCCTCCAACGTGATTTGGCGCTTCGTTCGGGAGGTATGGAACGGTTGACCATCGTTCGAGGCGCTGCCGCGGCCGGGCAGCCGCTCAGCGCGCTTCCACTCTATTCCTCTTCCTCCGCTTACGTGGCCGCGGTATTTCGAGGACCTTTTCTGTTGGCTCCGACCAACGATCTCCTCTTCCGGCCCGGTGACATCGTCGTCTTGATAGGTGCTCAAGCCGAACTCGATCAACTCGTCTCATGGTTTACCGGCCAACGTCCACTGACACCATCGCTCACGAGATCGGCATAGGAGAGTAGGCACATCGATAGAGATCGGCTACAATAACGCTCGATGTCAGCTGCCGCATTCCCACGATCACGCGTTTTGCTCCCTTGTATTGCTATCCTCTTGTCCTCTGTCATCGGAGGCGTCCGAGCCAAGGCATCATCGGCCGACTCACCCGGCCTTCGCATGCTAGAGGAGATCCAAACCGTCATCACCGAACTTGCGGAGCAGACCAAGCCTTCCGTCGTCAACCTGTTTCCTATCACCAGAGCAGGTAGGCTTCGCGGAGGGCCCGGCGAGCGTACGCCGAATGCGTCAGGTTCCGGCTCGGGCCTGATTGTCGACGATGAAGGCCATATCGTGACAAACAACCATGTGATCGGCGATGCGACTGAAATCGAAGTGCGGTTTTCCGATAAGACGATGCTCAAGGCTCAGGTGATCGGCAAAGATCCGGATACCGATTTAGCGGTGCTTAAGGTAAACACTGATCGACGGTTGCCCAGTGCTCGGTTCGGTGACTCTGCCGGCGTCAGGGTCGGCCAATGGGTGTTGGCCGTCGGGAATCCGTTCGGGCTGGACCAGACCGTGACGCTCGGCGTGGTCAGCGGCATTGGTCGCGAAAACATCAACCTTTCACGGTATGAAAACTTCATCCAGACCGACGCCTCGATTAACCCAGGAAATTCCGGAGGCCCGCTCTTTAACCTTCGGGGTGAAGTGATCGGGATCAATACGGCGATCATCAATTTTGCCCAAGGTATTGGATTCGCCATTCCCTCGAATATGGCCAAGCAGGTCATCGAGCAGTTGCTGGCCAAGGGCAGGGTCATGCGGGGTTGGCTCGGCGTCGGAATTCAGCCGTTGACGGCTGACTTGGCGAAACAATTCGGAGTGGCTGAGGGCGAAGGAGTACTGGTGAACGAAGTGTTCGAGAAAGACCCGGCAGCCCTGGCTGGGATCAAACCGGGCGATGTCATCGTCCGGATCGACGGTGTCGTCGTTGATTCACCGAACAAACTGTCTCGCCTCATCGCGACGGTGACTCCGGGCGCGAAGTCAAAGATAGAAATAGTCCGGGAGCTGAAACGCTTGACGATGGATGTGCTCCTCACTGAGCGGCGAGATACGCCTGTTGTTGCATCGATTTCTCAACCAGAGGAGAAGCTAGGAGTCAGACTTGGTCTTGACCTCCAAGACTTGACAGCCGCCTTGTCGGAGCGGTTCAAGCTCGGTGAGGCGAAAGGCGTGTTGATCGCAAAGGTTGAACCCAACAGCCTTGCTCAAGGCGAAGGCCTCCGCGAAGGCGACCTCATCAAAGAAGTCAACCGTATGGAAGTGTCCTCCGTAGGAGAATTTAGGTCAGCGATTGCGCGGTTCAGGCGTGGTGATGCACTGTTGCTCCGTGTACTTCGTGAAAACCACGCATTTTATGTCGTGCTTAAACCCTCCGACTGAAGATTTCAATGGGCCGTGGCGGCTTGTCCTTCTGCCTTATGTCGCTCGATGACCCGTGCAGCCAACTCTCGCGGTACTTCATCATACTGCGCGAAATCCATGACATAGCTGCCTCGTCCCCCGGTCATGGCGTTGAGGGCCGTCGCATATCGAAGCAGCTCAGCAAGCGGAACCAACGCCGTAATCTGTTCCGCATGGTCTTGCGCGTTCACAGTCACGATCCGACCCCGTCGGGCGCTCAAGTCGCCCATGACAGCTCCGACCGCGTCGGTCGGTGTATCGATTTCGATCGTCATGACAGGCTCAAGTAGCACCGGATGTGCCGTCTCGATCGCTTTTTTGAAAGCCATAGATCCCGCGATCTTGAACGACATCTCAGATGAATCAACTACATGATAGGATCCGTCATAGACGGCTACATGCACATCGACGACTGGAAAGCCGCTCAACGGTCCATCCTGCATGGCTTCGATGACCCCTTTTTCAACGGCGGGAATAAAATTTCGAGGAATCGCTCCTCCGACCACGCGATTCTCAAATGCATACCCGTTACCGCGCGGAAGGGGCGCCACTTCAAGCCAACAATCGCCGTATTGCCCGTGCCCGCCGGTTTGCTTCTTGTACTTGCCCTGTGCCTGTGATTTTGTCTTGAGCGTTTCTCGGTACGGGACCTTCGGCGTATGTAGGACGACATCGGCTCCGAACTTTCGATGGAGCTTCTCGATCGCCAAATCGATGTGGAACTGCCCCATGCCGCTGAGCACCATTTCCTTGGTTTCGGCATTGCGCGCAAATTCCAACGTCGGATCTTCTTCGATGAGTTTGTGAAGGCCAAGACTCACTTTATCGATGTCGGTCTTGGACTTGGCTTCGATCGCGAACGACAAGATCGGCTTTGGTAGGCTCAACATGGGGTAACAGATGGGAGCATTGTCCAGACACAAGGTGTCACCGGTATGTGTATCTTTGAGTTTTCCGATGGCCACGATCTCTCCCTCTCTTGCAGAGTCGATGGCCGTGTGACGTTTGCCCAGGACCCTGTAGAAATGGCCGAGCTTCTCCCGCACATGTTTTGAAGCATTCAGCACCGTCGCATCAGCATGGATTGTTCCTGACAAGACCCGGCAATAGGACAACCGCCCGATGAATGGGTCGATGATCGTTTTGAAGACATAGGCTGAAAACGGTTCCTGCTCACTCCCCTTCCGTTCACACACTTCGTGAGTTTCTGGGTGGATCCCTTGCCATGGATGGGCCACGCTACGCTCGGAGGGTGCCGGCAATAAGGTCACAATGGCATCCAGCAAGGACCAGACTCCCACATTCTGGGTTGCGGAGCCGGCATACACGGGAAGAAATTGATTCGTGTGGATGTCGCGACGGAGTCCTTGGAGAAGATCTTCCTGGTTTAAATCGCCCTGAGTTAAGTAGGTCTCCAATAAAGTTTCTCCGCTCTCCGCGACTGCCTCCACGAGCTGCTTGCGCCCTTCGCTGAGAATTCTTTCCAGGTCGTTTGAAATCGGGAGGTGTTCGACTTGGGCGGAATTCGGTCCAGACCGCACAAGCTTCTCATGCCGCACATCAATGACGCCGTGTAAATTCACGCCAGGGCTGACCGGCACCGTCATCGGGATGGGAGCACGACCGAGCTGCTGGCGGCAGATCTCCAGAACGCTCTCGAATGAGGCGCCTTCCTTATCAAGTCCGTTCACGAACACCAGGCAAGGAAGATCCAAGGTTTTGATTCTTGACCACAGCCGTGTCAGCTCCGTCCTCACCCCCATGTTTCCGCTCAGAAGAAGAATGACCGCATCAACGGCCTGCAGGGCGGCAAGCGGTTCTCCAAGAAGATCGAGGGCGCCGGGAGGGTCAAGTAAATTAATGCTCGTATGATTCCACGAGAACTGAAGGAGACTGGAACTTGTCGAAATACGATGACGAAGCTCTTCCGGCTCGAAATCAGAAACGGTAGTACCCTGTGTCACAGAACCAAGCATGGGGATCGCTCCACCGGTATACAGCAGGGCCTCACTGAGCGAAGTCTTTCCCGCGCCGGCGCTGGATACGATCGCCACGTTTCTGATGGGCTCCAGACGGGCTGTTTCCATAGTCTACCCTCCTTGCTAAGTCGGGGTTTAGGCCATTCGCTTCCTCATATTCCTCGAGGCCGTTGTGTCGGCCGACATGATTTCAGGGGCGCTCGCACTCATTGCCTTGTCCTGTCATCCATCCTTCATCGGCAAAGCTCACGTACCGACCATCTCCAATAATCAGATGGTCCAATACGCGGATCCCCAACAGGTTGCCTGCCGTTGCGAGTCGATCGGTCAATCGTCGATCCTCCGGGCTTGGAGTCGGATCTCCACTGGGATGATTGTGAAGAAAAATGACGGCGGCGGCCGATTCACGCACCGCGAGTGCAAAGACTTCACGTGGGTGCACGATGCTGAGCGTGAGGCTTCCCTCTGAGACCGTGGCCTCTCTGATCACGATATTTTTCGCGTCCAGCAGCACGACTTTGAAGAGCTCGTGTTTCACATCGCGGAGTGCAGGGTGAAAATGTTTGAACAGATCCGCACTTGAGGCAATACGAGTGCCGGTGGACATTGGAACGGCCAACGACCGTCGCCCCAATGCCAACGCAGCCTTGAGCTGGGCGGCCTTGGCGGGACCAACACCGGGGATGGCGCAGAGTTCTTTAGTGCCGCAGGCCGCCAATCCTCCCAGCCCACCTACCCGGTCGAGGAGTTCGATGGCTACTTGCACGGCGGACGAATCGCGGCGGCCGGTTCTCAAGAGGATGGCGAGAAGATGGGCGTCGGATAAAGCCTCAGGTCCCTTTGCAAGGAGACGCTCACGTGGACGTTCGGTTTTTGGCCAGTACGCAATGCCTTTTCTCGGTTCCGTATCTGTCACGAAAACCCTCAGGTGACAAAAAATTGACGATCCGGACTCTTTTGTACCGACAAATCAGTGAAAATTATCTGCTCGCGGCAAATACGTAATTCATAACTCATTGAAATATTGAAACACGACAAATTGGTGCAGCTCTTGCTTAACTTTGCCAATAGCTGTGAACATAGCCACCTTGGGAGGGATCAATGGAATGTCCAAAGTGCAAGGGGATGATGATGTTGGAACGATTCTCTGATTTCTTTCTCGTGTTCTATGCATGGAAATGTATCAATTGCGGTGCCATTATTGATCGTACGATCTCTCACAACCGTAGAAAGAGTCTCGCCGCCCGAGAATCCCAGAGCGTCGCGGCTCGGTGAATTTATACTTCGTGCCCGTAACCCTGGTCCTTGCGGATGGCCTGTAGGGACTCGCTGGTCGATCGCGTTTTCCGTGATCCACCAGGAGAGAACGATCGCATTATAGTCTTCCGCAAGAAGACGGTCAAAAGAGGACCGATGATCCTCCTCGAATCAATCGTGGCTCATTCCGTCAGCCATCCCTTCTGTATTTCTTGACCCCTGCAAAAACGCTATGTTAGAGTCTGACGCTCACGACGATGTTATCTCCCATGCGTGTAATCGCCGGGACCCTCCGTGGCCATCGACTCTATGGACCTCGAAAATTGGCTCTTCGTCCAACCTCCGACCGAGTTCGGGAGGCCCTGTTTTCCATTCTCGGTAATCGGCTTAAGAACAGCCGGCTTTTGGATCTGTATGCGGGGACAGGAGCCGTGGGGATCGAAGCCGTAAGCCGTGGTGCCGAGCACGTGACCTCCGTCGAGTCGAACCGGAATGCATTGAACCTGCTGCGGCAAAATCTGGAGCTCTGCCGTATTGGTGGTGATAAAATAGCCGTGCTGGGTTGGACTGTCCAACAGTTTCTGAACCGTCCCGATGAGTGGAACGGTCCCTACGATATTGTCTTTGCCGACCCACCCTATGATGAGGCATCGGCGCTTCCATCATTATTTGCTGAGTCCAGGACCGATGAGCTGTTTGCCCTGGACTCGTGGCTGGTCATCGAACATACTGCGAAGATCGCGTTACCCACGTCGCTAGGATGCACTACGTTTTTGCGCCTCTATCGCTACGGTGATACCGCCTTGTCTCTCTATTCGCACCTCCACCCTGTGCAGGTATGAAAATCGGTATCTATCCAGGCACATTTGATCCCATTACACACGGCCACACGGACATCATCACACGCAGCCTCCGAGTGTTCGACAAGGTCGTGGTGGCTGTCGCTCCGAATCCTTCCAAACATCCGCTCTTCAATTTGGCGGAACGCCTTGATATGGTAAAGCTGGTCGTGAAGGATGTAGGACATGTCGAGGTGACAGCGTTCGACGGATTGCTCGTCGATTATGTCGAACGTTCAGGTGCCCATGCGATCATCCGCGGCTTGCGTGCCATTTCCGACTTTGAACATGAGTTTCAGATGGCGCTCGTCAACCGAAAACTTGCGAAGACAGTGGAGACCGTGTTCTTAATGCCCAGCGAAGAGTACTCGTATTTGTCCTCGACCATCATCAAAGACGTGGCACAACACGATGGAAGTCTAATGGACTTTCTACATCCGGAAGTCGCTCGACGCCTACAAGCTCGTATCAGGAGTCTCAAACCATGAGATTGGCAGCACGTGTGGGTCGTATTGCACCCTCCCCGACGCTGGCCATGGCTGCGACCGCCAAGGCCATGGCCGCGCAAGGGCTGGACGTCATCGACTTTTCAGCTGGAGAACCGGATTTTGACACGCCGGAACCGGTTAAAGCCGCAGCAGAAGCAGCCATGCGCGAGGGGTTTACCAAATACACCCCGTCGTCCGGGATCGATGAGCTGCGGGGAGCAATTGCCGACAAGCTCCAGGCTGAACTGGGTCTTCGGTATGAAAAATCTCAAGTCCTCGTCTCCTGCGGGGCGAAGCATTCGCTCTACAATTTAGCAGAAGCCTTACTCGAAGCAGGTGACGAGATCGTCATTCCGATCCCCTACTGGGTTTCCTATTCTGATCAGGCACGTCTCAACGATGCAACACCAGTCCTGTTGCCGACCAAGGAGGAGGACGGTTACGCAGTCCATGTATCCGAGCTGGAACGACTCATTACACCGAGGACGAAAGCCATCATCGTGAATAGCCCGTGTAACCCTACCGGCGCAACCTATGATCGGGCGGCGCTGGAACAGATCGCGTCAGCCGCGGTCCGGCATGACCTTCTTGTTATTTCGGATGAGATATATGAAAAGGTGCTTTACGATGGGGCCACGCACCTCAGTATTGCCTCACTGGGATCAGAGATTGCTGCGCGAACGGTCATTATCAACGGGGTATCGAAATCGTATGCCATGACAGGGTGGCGAATCGGATACGCGGCCGGTCCAAAAGATCTGATCACGGCGATGGCCAATATCCAGAGTCAGAGCACCTCGAATCCCTGCTCGATCTCACAGAAGGCTGCAGTCGCTGCCTTGCGTCTTGGGGAATCCTTCACTCGCAACATGGTGGAAGAATTTTCCCGTCGCCGAATCACCATTGTAAAAGGATTGAACAAGATTCCGGGAGTGTCCTGTCGAATGCCGAGCGGGGCTTTTTATGCGTTCCCGAATATCAAGGGTATATTGGGGAAGCGCGGTCCCTCGGGCGTACTCAAGACTCCCAATGATGTGGCTCATTATCTCTTGAATGATTCCCGGATTGCGGTCGTTCCGGGTGAACCTTTTGGAAGCCCGGAGCATCTCCGGCTGTCCTATGCCACCAGCATGACGAACATTACCCGAGGACTTGAGCGACTGGAGCAAGCGTTCGCGAAATTAGGGTAAGTGAGGATTGGTTCATCGAGCGCGATGCAAAGCCAAGAGGGAGGAAAGCAGTGCCGATTTACGAATATCAGTGTGACGGCTGTTCGTATCGTTTTGAGGTGAAGCAGAGCATCAAGGACGATCCGCTCTCAATATGTGAGCGGTGTGGGAAAACGGTCAGGCGGCTGATTTCATCGCCTGGAATCATGTTTAAAGGAAGTGGCTGGTACGTCACCGACTACTCCGATAAACTCAAACCGCCGTCGCCTGCAGGTGGTGAAACCAGTACGACGAAGACCGAAGAGAAGAAGGAACCGACCCCTTCCGCGCCGACTCCCACAACAACGTCTTCAGCTCCAGCTGCGACGCCAGCGGCATCGGCCGGATCGTCATCACCCACATCCAATACGACGACGTCTTCCTCTTCACAATAGGAGGGAGGATCGAGGGCTGTTATCGGATGCCGACTGCCTTGGGGGCCGTTTTGGAAGCCGGTCTGACCGAGGCCTTCACAGTGGATTTCGCCGGTTTTTTGTGGGGCGATGCCTTCGGAGCCATCGCTTTCAAGGCCCTCGTGCGGGTCGCATCCAACTGATTTTGAAGACTGGTGATCATTCCGGTTTTCTCCCTGTTGATGCGACTCAGTTCATCGACCTGCCCCTGCAGTTCCTGTTTGATCTTGGACAAGTCGGCGACCTGAGCCTGAAGCTGAGTCGTCTCCATCGTCAGGGTTTGGATCTCAGCACGCAATTGTTCGATCTCGGCTTGCAAGGCTGGAGGCCAATAATCGCATCCCACAAGGCCTAGGGCGAAGCTGAAACCGACAACTGTTCGGATTAACCGCATCGGATGGCATTTCATGACCCCTCCCATTTCATCAGCAATGATCGCTCCATGCAAAGCGTTGGTATCGTCGTGGGAGGGTATTCTAACAGATCATATGAATTGGCTAAGAGAAAGAACGGCCCTGGCTGTTTGGATCTAGGTTTGCCAGGGTAAGTAGGCCTAAGTAGACCTATGTCGGCAGCCGATGGGACGTGATCGAGGTCATTGCTGAATCGGTGCTTCGAGGATGGTGGGCTGTCCGTGCTTATATCGTGAGAGCCCGGTGGGCGATGTCCGTCCGGAAGTGACAACCTTCAAAGGAGATCGTCTTGACGACTCGGTAGGCTTCACGTTGTGCCTCAGATAACGTGCGTCCTCGACCGAGAACGCTGAGGACGCGGCCTCCGGCTGTCACAATCTCATCCCCCTGCTGTGCCGTTCCTGCGTGAAAGACCACCGAAGAGTCCGATGAAATGGCTGTCGGAGGGAGTCCGGAGAGAGGCATTCCCTGCTGATAGGAGCCTGGATAGCCGTTCGATGCCATCACCACGCAGACCGTCGCGGTGGGATGCCATTCAACGGAAAGTTGGTCCAGCCGATGCTCGACCACCGATTCGATGATGTCGAGAAAATCGGTCTTGAGCAAGGGTAGCACAACCTGTGTTTCAGGATCGCCCATGCGAGCGTTGAATTCGAGCACGTAGGGTGTCCCTTTCACCACCATCAATCCGGCATAGAGAACTCCCTGAAACGGAGAGCCAAGACGTGCCATGGCATCCACCATCGGTTGTAAGACCTCGCGATGGACTCGATCTTGGAGCTCGGGTGTTCCCAACGGTGCCGGGCAATAGGCTCCCATCCCCCCGGTGTTCAGGCCTGTGTCACCATCACCCACCCGCTTATGATCCTGCGCCGGCGGCATCGATATGACCGTGTTGCCATCGGTAAACGCCATGATCGTCAGTTCCTCTCCGTCGAGATACTGTTCGACCAACACCTGTTTACCGGCTTGACCGAACAGGGCCTTCTCCATCGAATCCACGATCGCCTGCTGTGCCTGTTGACGAGTGGTCGCAATGATCACGCCTTTCCCTTGGGCCAGCCCATCCGCTTTGAGCACGATCGGTAATTCCTGCCGTTCGACATAGGCAAGCGCGTCTGCGAGCTTTTCGAAACTCTTGGCGTGAGCTGTCCGGATCTTCGCTTGTGCCATCATCTCCTTCGAGAAGATCTTGCTGGCTTCCAAACGAGCGGCGTTCCTGGTCGGCCCAAACACTCTGAGCCGAGCTTTGCGAAATTCGTCAACGATCCCCAACGCAAGCGGTGCCTCAGGCCCAATTACCGTCAGATCAATCTGCTTGCGAAGGGCGAAGTCTTTCAGACCTGCAACGTCGTCCGACTTAATTGGGATGCATTCCGCCAGTGACGCAATTCCCGCATTGCCGGGGGCACAGAAAAGGATCGGCTTGCGGGGACTCTGCGCGAGTTTCCATACCATCGCATGCTCACGTCCTCCGCCGCCGACCACAAGTATTTTCATAGATTCTCTTTAGGTAGGAAAGATAAAGAGGCTGCTCAAAATGGCCTGTGGCAAGGCTGCAGGAAGCTCGGACACCGAGGCGTATGTTTTCTGGTACGTTGAGGTGGACGGGCGACCGAGAACGCAGCGAGAGGCCATTTTCAGCTGCCGATCAATGGCGGAAATGGCGCATGCCGGTGAGAATCATCGCCATCCCATGTTCATCCGCAGCCTTGACCACTTCTGCATCCCGGATTGATCCGCCTGGTTGAATGACGGCCGTAATACCGACTTCGGCTGCGGCATCCAGGCCATCGCGGAACGGAAAGAACGCATCCGAAGCCATGACACAATCTTTGACCGGTATCTGCGCTTTCATGGCTGCCAGCTTCACGGAGTCCACGCGACTCATCTGTCCTGCCCCGATGCCGACGGTCTGGCCCGGTTTGGCATAGATGATGGCGTTGGACTTGACGTGTTTGCAAACTTTCCAGGCAAACGCACAAGCGGCATATTCGTCATCCGTCGGCTTACGGATGGTCGGTACGGCAAGCGTCCGAAGATCCGACAAGACACCGAGGTCCCGATCCTGCACGATGAGACCGCCGACGAGTTTTTTCAGATCGAACCCTTCCTGCTTCACCTTCGTCAACGGGCCCACATCCAACAAACGCAGATCCTTCTTTCGTCTCAATTCGGCCAAGGCCTCTTCAACAAACCCTGGAGCAATCACGACCTCAACAAACGTGGAGGTGATTTCTTTGGCGGCCGCCAAATCCACCGGTCGGTTGAAGGCAATCACACCGCCGAAGGCGGACACGGGATCTGTCTCTCTGGCCTTGACGTACGCCTCCACCGGCGTCTCACCGAGCGCCACCCCACAGGGATTATTGTGTTTGATGATCGCGACTGCCGTCTCTTCATACTCCTTCACCAACTCGAGTGCGGAATTCGCATCGAGGAAGTTATTGTAGGACATCGCCTTGCCATGCAAGATCTTCCCACGAGAAACAGAAGGCTCCTTGCTGTCCAATTCTCGGTAGAACGCGCCTTGCTGGTGAGGATTCTCCCCGTAGCGGAGGGACTCAGCCAACTCAAACTGAAGCGACAACACTTTCGGGAACTTGACCTCCCCGCCTTTCGCATGTTTCTCCAAATAACCCGCGATCAATCCGTCATAGCGTGATGTATGTTGGAAGACCTTCATCGCCAACTCACGGCGCAACGCCGGTGTCACCGTCTTGCTGTTCACCGCCTCCAACACCCGAGAATAATCGGCTGGATCGACGACGACCAACACATCGTCATGATTCTTGGCTGCCGACCGCAACATGGACGGGCCGCCGATATCGATATTTTCGATGGCGTCCTCGAAACGGCAATCTGGTTTGGCGATGGTGGCTTCGAAGGGGTAGAGGTTGACCACCACCACGTCGATCGGGCCGATCCCATGTCGATTCATCTGCTCGACATGCGCCGGAAGCGACCGGCGTCCCAGCAAGCCGCCATGAATCTTGGGGTGTAACGTTTTCACCCGACCATCGAGAATTTCCGGTGATCCCGTATAGGCCGCGACATCCGTGACGTTCACTCCCGCGTCGCGCAACGCTTTGGCCGTTCCTCCCGTGGACAAAATTTCCGCGCCAAGCGCTTCCAGCCCCTTGGCCATCTCGATGACTCCGGTCTTATCTGAAACACTGATCAACGCCCGCTTGATGCCGGCCATGTGAGTACTCCTTCAGAATCGTGTGTGATGTGGAAGAGATCCGTCGACTGCGAATGGCGTACGAAGGATAGCAAATGGGTGGGGTAAGTTCAAGACAACACAAGGCTGGCTACCCTAATCTGAATGGAACTCCTTATGTCAGGATAGGGTCGGCGGAGCCGGTCGAAGCAGATGTTCCCTTCGCATCACAGGTCCTCGTACATCGAGGTGGGAATACGGCACTTACCAGTCTCAACCCCGGCAAACGTGTCATTGACGTTGGTGCTATCATTCAAGTAATGTTTCCTCGGCGATGAGGAATCCCCGCGCATTCCATTAGATAACCACGCACCATGGAGGTACGCTATGCTGGCTGGTCGGCTGGTGAAACTGATCGAAAAAAATTCCGAACAGCTTGCTCGCGAGCTCAGCGAGAAAGTGTGGAACTCTCACCGCTGTAGTGATCTGCGCAAGGTTCCACCAAACGAACTCCAAGCCCGCACCCGTGAGATCTACCAGAACCTGAATAATTGGTTGATGGATATGACGGAGGCCGAAATCGAGCGCCGCTACACAGAGCTGGGCGCCCGTCGAGCCTCGCAAGGCGTCGCCTATAGCCATTTCCTCTGGGCGATCACCGCGACCAGGGAACACATGGTGGCCTTTGTCAGGCGTGAAGGGTTGTCCGCCAGCGCTGTCGAGTTGCATGGTGAGTTGGAACTCATGCAGGTGCTCAGTCAGTTTTTTGATCGTACGCTGTACTATACGGCCCTCGGGTATGAAACAGAGCGGGCCCGCATCGGAACGAACCTTCGCCGACGGAGGGACGATCATCAGAAAGTGCGTACGTAAGGTTTTGCGCGAGCGAGTTTCTTGTTCTCCACCACACCGACGGGCTCGCTGCTTGAAGGGTGAGCCCCTTCACCACTCAGCGCCTAAGCGATCAATCACGATCTGATGTACCACCGTGTACTTTCCGAGCGTCGAGAGGTAGATAGCCGCTTCAGCCACATCGAAAGGATCGATCTTTTCGCTGTGCTCGATGTCCGCCGGAGATGCGTCCACCAACTCATCCGCCACACCCCCTGGACAGATGGCGCTGACCTTGATGTGGTAAGGCCGACCCTCATCGGCCAATGATTTGGTCAATGCCATCATGCCGTGTTTTGAGGCGCTGTAGGTTCCGGTGCCAGCCCAGGCTTGCAGCCCGGCCACGCTCGACATGTTAATAATCACTCCCCCGCCCTGCTGTTTCATCTGTCGGAAACCTGCCCGGCAGCAGAGGAACGTGCCGCGCAAATTGACGTTCATCACTTGATCGAAGGCCTCGATGCTTGTGTCAGCCAAACGCCCCCCTCCGCCGATCCCGGCGTTGTTGACCAGTATATCAATCCGGCCGTAGCGGGCCATTGTGTCAGCAATCAATCGCTCGACCTGCCGCTCATCCGCGACATCGGTCTGGATCGGCCACGCCTCCCCACCCTGCTTCTTGATTTGTGAAACGGTCTGCTCACACAATGGCAATCGTCTCGCGGTTACGACGACCTTCGCCCCTTCCTGACCGAACCGAAGGGCAATGGCCTTGCCGATTCCGCTGCTGCTTCCCGTGACGATCGCGATTTTGCCCTTGAGTCGTGACATGTGGTCCCTCCTGCTTGGGAATGAAGCAGACATTGTATTTCAGGATTCTGTGGTGGAGAAAGGCCTTGAGCGTCACAGTCTCCTCTCCGCGCAAATAGCTCCCGATCGTCTCGATCGACTTGGATGTCGCCAGACTGTTCTGTCCGTCCACCAGCACATCATTCAGTCCTTTCCTACCGGTCGGCCCGCGGCAGCCGGCGCATTGCATTGCGTAAATATGTCCCCCTGCTTTGCAGTGTCAAAGACTGGAAGAGTTTACTTATAGACGTTCGTCACAACACCATCCCGTCCGATCTTCCAACTCTGAATGCCGTTGTAATGGTAGCTCGAATGGGTGCCTCGCACCTTGATGAGGGCATCACGCGACGGCTGCAGGTATCCCGTATCATCGGTGCAACGACTCTGGATGATGGCCTCTTGACCATCCCATCTCCATGGCAGACGGAAGCGGGTATGACACTTGGGTAACACAGGCTCTTGCACCCGTGCCGCTTGCCATGTTCGGCCTGCATCGACGCTGACCTCCACGATCGCGATACGTCCTCGTCCGCTCCAGGCAAGTCCCTGAATTTCGTGGAAACCCGGGCGTAGTTGCTGTTGCCCGGATGGTCTCGTGATAACGGACTTGGCCTCCATGGCGAGACTGAATTGATAGGCTTTCCCGTCCGGCATAAGATCAGTGTACGTCGCGGTCTCCCATCTTGTCATGAACGGCGTCGATCCCAGCTTCAACCGCCTCAGCCACTTCACATTGATGTTGCCTTCGAAGCCGGGCAACAACAGCCGGAGCGGGTAGCCCTGCTCAGGCCGGAGCGCTTCGCCATTTTGCCCATAACACACCATCGCCTCGTTCAGGACCTCATCGGTCAACGGCACGCTGCGGGCGAGCGCGGCCGCATCTCCCCCTTCAGCCAACATCCATGTCGCCTCTCGCTGAATCTCTGCCGCTTCCAACAAGGTCGAGAGTTTGATGCCGGTCCACTCACTGGTGCTCGTTAAGCCATGCAGTTGCTGGACAGTCAAATCCTGCGCCTCATCCCACCCATCTCGGCTGTTACCTGAACATTCAAGGAAGGCCATGCGGGAGACCGAAGGAAATCGCTTTAGCTCCTCGACCGTGAAGATCATCGGCCGGTCGACTCGTCCATGCACCAGCAGGCGATGGCGGGATGGATCGATGGCCGGTACACCATTATGGTGTCGTTCAAAATGAAGGGAAGCCGGGGTAATGACTCCTTGCAGGTCTTGGAGCGGAGTGGTGGAAGAGGAATTGGCGACTAATCGCGTCTGTTGTTCAAATGGCGACCGCTCACCATGAGGGCGCGGCGAAACACCGGGTACGCGTGTGGGATCGATCGGTTTGGCTGGTTCATCTGCGCTCACGCCGAACAGCGTCGATGATGCGCTGATCGCCAGCAACGAGGCGCCGCCGGCAAGGAACTGACGCCGTTTTAACGATGGCGAAGCCGACATTCGATTCGATGTCTCATTGTCAGCCAGCGTTTCCTCGCTCATCAACAATTGCTCCAGTACAAGTTGTAACGCTTCTGCCGAGTCTTTAGATCTGCTCAGATGCCAGCCGGAGCCCCACTTCGTCGAGGTGCCTCAGGAGGTCTGCCGGATCTTGGTACACTCGATAAGCACCGGCCTGCTCCAATTCGTCTTGGCCATAGCCGCCGGATAAGAGGCCGACCGAAAGGGCAGAAGCACGTCGAGCCGCCAACAAATCCCAGACGCTGTCGCCCACGATGACACAACGACTCATCGGCACGTTCAACCGCTTCCCTGCCTCTAAAAAAAGATCGGGATCGGGTTTGGCAAACTGTACATCATCCCGCGTCACGATAGGCACATCATGAGCAAGTTTCAATAGTTCGAGCGCGTAGCGGGCGTTCTCCATCCGTCCACTGGTAGCAATGGCATGCGGAACGCGATGGCGCGCAAAGGTGGTCAAGAGGTCATGTGTGCCAGGAAGCACACGGAGAGAAGACGCTTGCCTGGCATAGGCCTCTCGGTGAACCTTCTGGATCTGCTGTGCTTCCTTTTTTGAAACAGGTCGCCCGGTTTCACGCAGCAATGCATGGAGCATCAGACCACCGCTCATACCGATCTGACGATGGATGCGCCAGACGGGCAATTCGATGCCGACCGCCTGGGTGGCCTCTCTCCAGGCCAACACATGTTGATACACGCTGTCTATCAGTGTCCCGTCAAGGTCGAATAGAAACGCCACGCCAACCGGTTCCATAGTCTCCCCATACAAAGAAATTGACTGATGACCTCTTTCTTGCTCAATCGATTCGTTTCTGGACCATCTGCTCCAGCTGCGCAAGAAACGGACGCTGACCCGGAAGGATCTTTTGGTACGCGGTGCAGAGATCAAACCATTCGGCGCGATCAACTTCCGGAAATTCTCGCAATTTTCCCGTCCTCGGTGGCCACTCGATCCGGAAAGTGGTGCTCCGAATCGACGTCGGGTCGAGGTCGCCATCCACCGCCCAAACCGAAATGATTTTTCCGCCGGGTTGGCGCACAGGCATCAGAGGAACCGTCTCACCATTAACTTCACAACCTGTTTCTTCGTGAAATTCCCGTTTGGCAGCCTCCAGCGCATCAGTACCTTGCTCATACTCGCCCTTCGGAATCGACCAGGCCCCATCGTCCTTCCTCGCCCAGAATGGGCCGCCGGGATGGACCAGTAGTGCTTCGATCGTGCCGGTGCGTAATCGATAGAGCAGGATCCCCGCACTCTGTTTCTTCGCCATGTCTTGGCTTACGCCGAATGGGTTCACAATTCCAGTGAGAAAATTGAGGCAAGAGGTTCAAGACTCCATCAAAGACGACATAGACCCCGAACAGATAGACGAGCGCGAGCAAGGCGACAACCGGCATGAAGAACGCAATAGTGCCGAGGAGAATGCCGAGCAACCTACGGAGATTGATCGCCCACCAGCGCAGAGGAAGTCGTTCCAGCTCATCTTCGTGTAGGATGGCAGGCGGTAACATCAGAAGAGCCTATCGTTCCTAGGCCCATGATGAAGCTGATGAATTCCCTGGTTGTTCCGTCCTGCTTATCGACCGAGATGTATGAAGAGATACGTTTTGTACCGGTGCCCTACCGAGATCCTCCACATTGAACCCCGTACAGCGACCATTCGCAATCCTCTCGGATGAATGATAGAGGTCCTTCCCCTCCCAGGGCCTGTGCAGCAACCCGCTTGAGTGGCAAATCTTAGCCTAGTACATTTATTATCAAATGTGGTACCGTGACGCCTCGCACCCTAGTCGTCACATCATCCACAGCGGACTGAGCTCATGAGGCGTGCGGGGATTCTCACCGGCGGTGTCGTTGCCCTGATCCTTCTCGCCCTGGTGTGCATCCCACCTCCCGCCGAACCTATCAAGTTGTACATGACCAGTCACAGGTTCACGAATGCGCTGATCACAATGACCCATGATTTGACAAGTCTCCATCATATGAGAGACCTCACACAAGCCTTCAACGGAACCACGGCATAGAATTGCTGATGTAAGGACTGAATACACTATGAGTACACTAGGCAGATGGTTGCAGCCTCCTCCCAAGGATTCTCTTGAGCAACAATACCAGGAGCTTGCCAATCTGTTGCGGGCCAAGGAACGGGCACTGGAGACGACGTCACACGATTTGAAGGTGAAGACTGCAGCCTTGCAGGTTCTCGAACAGAAGATCATGTCGTCCGAAACACAGTTCTCCTCAGCCCAACGAGAGTTGGCCGCCCGCGGCGAGCAATTGAAGACGCTCGAAGCCGAAGCGGCTGTCCGGTCGAAACGGCTGACGGATGTGGAAGCTGAAGGAGTTGCGGCACGCCAACGTGTGAGTGAGCTCAATTCGACCATTGCCGCCCTGGTCAACGAACTTCGCGGGGCTCAACAGGCTTGTCAGGCTGCCGAACAGACGCACGAGGTCTTGAAGGAGGAAATCCGGGTTCTGCGGGAGCATATCGCCCAACTCAATGAGGGGCTCGCCGACCGGGACCGACTCCGTACCCAGGTCGAGAGACTGGAGTCGACGCAAGACCGTGTCCATCAGTTGGAGGTGGAGTTGAGTGATCGGGAGGCTGCCCATCGGGGGGTGCTCCAGCAGTTCGAAGGGACCATCGCGGAGCGAGATCGGCAGATCAGTGAGGCCGACGCGAATGTGACCGCTCAGCGGGAGGAACTGCAGGGGGCGCAGCAGGCCTGTCGGGCTGCCGAACAGACGCACGAGGTCTTGAAGGAGGAAATCCGCGTTCTACGGGAGCATATCGCCCAACTCAATGAGGGGCTCGCCGATCGGGACCGACTCCGTGCTCACCTGGAGAAACTGGAGTCGATGCAAGACCGTGTCCACCAGTTGGAGGTGGAGCTGAGTGATCGCGAAGCCGCCCATCGGGGAGTGCTCCAGCAGTTCGAAGGGGCCATTGCGGAGCGAGACCGGCGGATTAGTGAGTTCGATGCGAGCGCGGCCACCCAGAGGGACGAACTGCAAGAGGTGCAGCAGGCCTGTCGAGCCGCCGAACAGACGCACGAGGTCTTGAAGGAGGAAATCCGGGTCCTGCGGGAGCATATCGCCCAACTCAACGAGGGGCTCGCCGACCGAGACCGACTCCGAGCTCAGGTCAAGAAGCTGGCGTCAGTGCAAGACCGTGTCCATCAGTTGGAGGTGGAGTTGAGTGATCGAGAAGCTGCCCATCGGGGTACGCTC